>JABXIP010000536.1 GCA_013373005.1 Cytophagia bacterium
ACTTACCTGCCTTATTGCGCCCTTCACATATAGTCTGTTGAGTAAAAATGATGAAGAGCATAAAACCATTATTCTCTTTGGAGGAAGCCGTGCCAGCCTTATTCTGGCCGAGAGATTCAAAATGCATGGGCTTTCTTTTATGACCTACCTTCAAAGGAAAGAGATGGTGCCGCAGTTTGAAGCGAAAAGTCTTCCGCATCAATTCGTAAACCCACTCAACATAGACATTTTCAATTCTTTGAAGGTTCTTTCAGGCGATTTAGTGATTGTATTAACCGAATCGAACCTCCTAAACCAAACACTCACAAGCTATGTGAAGAAAGAACTGGATCATAACAAGATTATTACCAGAAAGCAGTCTGTTACGCATGAATTGGTCGATGACCCACTATCAGACATTAAAATGGTGGACCATGAACAACTGATGGCAAGCCATATTGAAGACATGGTGCTCAGACCTAACGCGGTCGATTCACTTTCTACCAGCTTCGATGTGTATAGAATTGAGGAAATAGATATTCGTAGTAGAAAAATCCACCGCAAACTGGTCAAAGAAATTGCCTGGCCACAGACAGGGTCTCTAGTAATTCAAAAACGTGGTGGCGAGGTATTCATTCCACACGGTAATACTCATCTACTTATTGGTGACCAGATGACGGTTATCGGAACAGGTTCAGCATTAGCAGAATTCAGACGATTGTTGGAGGGTTAATAATTATAAAATTTGATAATGAGTTGATTTGATAATTAGATCGCCCTGCTCCCTTTAGTTTAGTTCAGCAAATATCCAGATATCAATACAATGGCACCAAGGGGCGCCAGTATATACAGAAGCTTCAAGTTGAACTTAATCCACACATTATAAGGTACATTTACCATCGCCAAAGAAGGAAGGACGAGGCCTGATGGCGTGAAAAGCTGCATCATACCAAAACCAAACAGGTAGGCATTTACGATCTCTTCTGAAGGAACCCCAACGACATTCCCTAACGCTCCCATGATCGGCATACTTACCAAGGCAAGGCCCGAAGATGAGCTGATAAAGAATGCCAACACAAAGAACACCAGCATCAGTATGGGCAGGAAAACCAACGGTGAAGTACCGCTTACTAATTCGCTGGCTTCATTCAAAATAGTACCCGAGATTTTCCCCTCATTCATGATTATGGTAATACCTCTGGCAATACCAATAATTAGTGAAACACCAAGCAAGTCCTTGGCTCCATTGATAAAGGCAACACCGAAGTTTGCCTCTGAGATTCTCTGCAAAACGCCAATAATGATGGCCGCAGCCAGGAACAAAGCGGTCATTTCTTCGAACCACCAACCCAAAACTGAGACACCATAAACCATTGTGGCAAATGTGAGTGCAAAGAGCGCCAAGAGTATCCATGTCATGGGTTTCATTGGGCCAGGAGCCTCAACAGTCTTCTTTTCAAAAGGATTCCTAATGCCCAATCCATGTAAAAGCGACTTGGTCGGATCGGCCTTTACTCGCTCTGCATAGCGGACCACATAGCTAATGGCCACAATGCCTGTAAGCAGAAACATGATCAGTCTGCTATAAATACCAACAGTCCAGCTAACACCAGCCGCATCTGAAGCAATAATAGTACTGAATGGGTTCACCGCAGCACCTATTAATCCAATGCATGAGCCAATATAAACTGCGGCTACAGGCACGAGCAAATCATAACCCGCAGCAATAAAAATGGGCACCAGTATTGGGTAGAAGGCAATGGTTTCTTCCTGCATACCAAAGGCACTGCCTCCTAAGGCAATCAAAATCATGGTGATAATGATGAGCCATTTCTCTCTTCCTTTGAGCTTTTCTGAGAGGAATCCCACTCCCTTCTCCATGGCTCCCGACTCTTGGAAAACGCCAATAAATCCACCAATAATGAGTACAAACAGAATAATGTCAATCGACTCATAAATACCTTTTATGGGAGCATAGAGAATGGCCTTCAGTCCTTGTGGAGCCGATTCCAACTCCTGATAAGTATTGGGAATGGAAACAGGGCGCCTGATTTTACCTTCTTCGAACTTGCTCAGCTCCATTTGGAGACCGAGGCTATCCAGAGTAGCCTGAGTACCCGGAAGAGTGACAGACTCTGTTCCTTCTACCACAAACCGGCCATCCGCATAGCTCAGTGTGTCGTAGCTACCCGCTGGCATTAACCAGGTAGCCAGAGCGGAAATAATGATAATGATGTAAAGTGTAGTGTAAGCCGAAGGGAATTTAAACTTGCGCATTGATCTGGTTGAAAAATGAAAGATAAGGAAAAAGCGGGAAGACCGAGGAAGGAAGTGAGAAGACGGAGAACGAAGGTCAGAGCGATCAGCTTCTCCATACAAATAACAGTTATTGTCTAATTCTCAGTTAGTTCCTATTTTGAGTTTCATTCAACCTTATACCTATGGAAACGCGCAAAAAAATCAGCTTCTCGTTGTTATTTACCTTATTGATGGCCATTGCTATTTCTGGTAATGCACAAACCTCAACCTTATCAGTCGGTGCCGCAAAAGTGGATATTACTCCGGCCAAAAGCGAACTCCCCGAACGATACCTTGGAGTTCATGACCCTATTTATTCAAGGGCCATTGTGGTCAAAAACGAAAAAGAAACCGTAGCCTTTATCACCGTAGATATTGGTGCCATTCGAAATGAAGGAGCTGCCAGTATTCGAACTAAAATTGAACAAGCAACAGGCATTCCGGAAGCTAATATTATGATTACAGCTACCCATACTCACAGTGTACCTTTCGGAATGGGTGGTGATAAATTTGAGGCCCAAGTGGTTAAATCAGTTAGTGATGCCATCAATAAAATGCAACCTGCCACCATGAGTTATGGAGAAGGTGTTTCTTACATCAATGTCAACAGGAATATCATCGACCCAGATACCAGAAGATGGTGGGAAGGCCCGAATTACGATGGCCATTCAGACAAAACCGTGGCAGTTGTGAAATATGAAAACCTGCAAGGCGAACCCATAGCCTTCTACTACAACTACGCTATGCATGCAGTGATTTCAGGAATGTTCGATATGGTAAGCGGAGATGTACCCGGTGCAGCATCAAGATATATTGAAAACCATTATGACGATAAGGTTGTGGCTGTTTGGTCAACAGGTGCTTGTGGCGACCAAAACCCCATATACTATCAGCAGACTTACGATTTAAGGAATGTGAGAATTGCCGAATATGCCGAAAGAGGAGTCGATATCAGCAATCAGATGCCTCCCGGTGGCGAAGGGCTGAAGCGTGATGACCCTAAAGTGGCCAGACTAATGGACGAACAAAAACAAATGCTGCTTTCCATGGGACAATTTTTGGGTGAAGAAGTGATGCATGTGGCCAGAGGAATGAAAAGGAAGATCAGTAATCCTGAAATCTATGTTGGCCATAGAACGGCTACTTGCGATGGACGCAGAAGACTGGATTCCGGACGTGCTGGTTATGCAGGCACCTATGAAGATGCAGAGCCAATAGATATTGACCTGGGCCTGATTGTGGTAGGCGATGTAGCCTTTTCTTCAGTCAATGGAGAAGTATTTAGCCCAATCTCAGCGCGACTTAAAAAGGAGTCGCCTTATGCTAATACCATGATGCTCACCCTCACCAATGGTTATGCCCGTTCCGGCTATATCCCCCATGATGCTGGCTTTGCCATGTACACTTTTGAGGTAGTTTCTTCAAGGCTAAAACCAGGCTGTGCGGAAGATGCCATTGTCAATGGTATACTGGATATGATGCATGAAAGCTTATATGGGAATTGAACCGAAGGTTAGAAGACGGAAGACGGAAGACGGAAGAAGTAAGCTTGGACCTTGAGGTCGGAAGTTTCTGTCCCCCTTTGGAGGGGGTGGCCTTTAGGCCAGGGGAGGATTTGCAGTTAACTCTTCAATATTTTCAGACAAGAATACCGCATATTCAGCATTGACTTCTTACCATTGACTAATGACTAGTTTCCAATGACCATCTCTCCCATCAGCCACGAACAAACCTGGGAAATACGACATCAGGTACTCTGGCCCAACCAGCCAATGGGTTATGTGAAAATCCCCAATGACGATGAAGGCCTACATTTTGGCTGCTTTGTCAACGGAAAGCTGGTTTCTATTATCTCAGGCTTTATGGATCAGGGAGATAAAAGTGCCCAGTTCCGCAAGTTTGCTACGCTGCATGAGTACCAGGGCAAAGGTTATGGCTCCCAGCTCCTCTCCCATTTAATGGATGAACTCACCTCTCTTGGTGCCACCAGAATCTGGTGCAATGCCCGAGTTAATGCCACTGCTCTCTATGAACGCTTCGGTATGTACAAAACCAACCAAACCTTTATCAAACTAGGTTTTGATTATGTGGTGATGGAGAAGGTGGTTTGATGATGGGTTGATTTGGTGATGAGGTGATTTGGTAATTACACCAAAATCTGTTCAACTCGTCATTGAGATCCCGATAACTATCGGGACGACCGAAGAATCTCCTAAGTCTTACACCTCAGTAATCCTTGTAAATATTCTGATTAATAGCGGTCTTATATCTATCTTCAATCAACATCAACCTTTTAATTCATGAAACATCTCAGCTACTTAGTTTTTAAGCACAGTTTGGTTATTCTTTTCAGTGCATTCATTTTAGGTGATTTACCATCCTTAAATAATGAAACTCAGAATTCAAGAATAGAAGAACTAAACCTTTACTGGCAAGAGCTGGCAAGGACGGCTAAAGAAGGTGATTTGGAGGGCATGCAGGCCTTGTATCACGAAGATGCGGTTTTGGTTAAGCCGGACACCACTATTTATGTTGGAGATGCTTTTAAGTACCGCTGGAAAAAGGAGATACTGGAGGTCAGAGATGGGAAAAGAACGAATTCTTTGGCCTTTAGATTTTCAAAACGAGTTGGGAATGATATCACCGCTTTTGAAAAGGGAATTTACCATTACACCTCGGTCGAAAATGCAACAGGTAAGGTCTTGGGAGATAGTTACATTCACTTTGAAACACTGTTAGTAAAAGTGAAAGGCAATTGGGTGGCTACTATGGAGTATCAGCAAGGAGAAGCTGAGATTGGGGAATGGGAAGCGTTGAGGTGAGTTTTAGAGATGTGCACCTAATATTTAGTCCTCGTTTGTAACGAGGATTACCGAAAAGTCGATTTGTAATCGACATGACTAAAAACCTAGCAGATTCCCTGCCTTTGCCGTCAGGCAGGTTCGCCCACTAGCCATCGGCACTGAATGATGCTAACCTGAGCTTTAGCTGTTCCGCGACTATTTCCGTCTGACCTTCGGTGCTGACGGAGAGATTTCCCCAATTCCCCAATCACCTAGTTTCCTAAACAACTAAAATGAAAAAACCGGCAAGGTTTCCCCCACCGGTCTTAAGTCTAGGCACTAAATACTCGGTACTCAGTACTTCTCCTACTTCTTAATCCCAGGCAAACCTTCCGGCTTAGCCTGATGCCAGTAAAATGGCTCAGCTTTCTTCTTACGAGGATATACTTCATCTAAAGTGTTGGCATCGTAAAGCCTTCCGTTTTTCATTACCCTGAAGATGTTGTTCGTATTTCTCAGGTTGGTCAATGGGTTGTCGTTCAGGATCACTAAATCGGCCAATTTACCTGCTTCGATAGAACCGATATCTCCTTCTAAACCTAGGGCTGTTGCACCAAGGATAGTGGCCACTTTCAGTGCATCGTGCGCTTCCATTTCAGAACCTACAGACCAAAGCTCCCAATGGTAACCCAAGCCCTGCAGCTGTCCATGGCTACCGATACCGGCCAAACCACCTTGTTCAACAACAGAATTCACTCCCTCACTATGCTTCTTAAACACATGTTCTTCATCCATAAACCATCCCGGTCTTCTGCGAGACTTGGCGGCTAGCTCATCGTATGGCGTGAAATGCTGCATTTTGGCATCATGATATGGGTTCTCACGAGAATAATAGTAGTTCTCAGCCCAAGGACCACCATAAGAAACCAGCAAAGTTGGGGTATAAGCCATTTTAGATTCAGCAACAGTATAGGTCACGTCTCTATAAAGTGGAGCAATCGGTAATGAGTGCTCATGGCCCGGGTAACCATCAATCAGCTGGGTCATGTTCATTTTAAAGTCAAGGCCTCCTTCGGTAGTTGGCATTAGCTCCTGCTCCTTGGCGGCTTCAATTACCCACTGTCTTGCCTTTCTGTTACCCACCAAATACATTTTGATAGTCTTGGTATTATAGTATTCGCTGTACTGCTTCAATACTCTTCTAGTGTGGTCAAGGTCTTTCAAATTGTACATCCAATAACCTACACCCGGACCCGTAGAATAAACCCTTGGACCATAAAGGTCTCCGGTTTCAACCAGGTCAGAATAAGTCAGCACATCCGTGGTAGCCGTTTGCGGATCGCGAGTTGCCGTCACCCCATAAGCCAGGTTAGCCGCATAAATCCACACCTGATTCTTGTGCAATCCGAAAGTTGGCCACATGTGAGCGTGCGTATCGATGAAGCCCGGAACAATAGTTTTGCCAGACATATCGATAGTCTCTGTACCACGAGGTACCGTGAGTGTTCCACTAGCTCCCACTGCTTTGATTCGAGCATTTTCAATCAAGATGTCTCCATTTTCAATAACCTCATTGCCATTCATGGTAATGATTCTGGCTCCTTTGAGAAGGGCTGTTCCCTGTGGAATATCCTTCTTCGCCATAATCTTCACTCTGAATTCTTCAGGCTGATAACCTTCATCCTTTTTCTCCTCTTTCTTTTCTTCTTCAGCTTCCTCTTTTGGCTCTTCCTTCTCCTCTTCCTTAGCAGCAGCTTTGGCTTCCGCTTCAGCTTTCTTGGCCACTTTCACACTGTCTGAATAAGCTTCTGCAGCATCTAAATCATAAATGAAATGGGCATTACCGATTGACCAGTGTACTTTCTTAGCATCAGCCGACCAAGCAGGGAATTGACCTCCAATTTCTGTCAATTTCATTGAAGGAAACTGAGATGAAGCCGGATTAGACACTGAAATAGTTGGCGTTTGACCTAATTTTGGCACAGTGACAACATATATCTCATTTCCGATCAAAGCCATCGCCTTATCTCCTTCCGGTGCCATATAGATAGCATCCGCTCTCGATGGAGGGTTGTTCTCTCTCCAGCCTCCTCCTTCGCCAAGGGAAGTTCCACCAGTACCTTGCTCTTCTTCAGACCAAGGATCATAAACCTCGTAAGGTGTGTCGTGGTGGTCTGCAATAGAACCATAAGTGGTAATACCTGTGATTTTAATAATCTCCTTCTCATCGGTTCCATCCCAACGCACAGAGCTTAAACCATTGTAACTGCTGAGGTAGATTCGATCATTGTTTTTTACAAAGTGTGGATAACCTTTTCCCCTCGTTTTCATGATGAAATTGATGTCTCCACCATCAGCTGAAATCCAGCAAAGGTCTTCATCGGCTCTGGCCGCTCCAGTAGCTGAAGCATCCTTCAGGTTTTGAGCACTTCCTTTTGTGAAAACAATTCTGTTGTTCGCTGCCCAGGCCGGAGTCATATAAATAGCCGACTCAGAAGTAACCTTTACAGGCCTTGGACGACCATCTACATTCACCTTATAGATAGATCCACCATCGGTATCTGACCAGGTAACAAAAGCCACTGATTTACCATCAGGAGACCATGTTGGCATGGCCTCAGTCATATCGAACTCCGTTAAACGCTTTGGCTCACCATCAGGAATATTCATTACATAAAGTCTATTCAAAGAGGTGAAGGCCAATTTGGAACCGTCAGGAGATGGCACACCATCACGAATCTGATTTACTACAAATTCAGGATCGTCTGAAATTGGGTAGGAGAATTTCAATCTTGGGCCCATTTCAAGCTTCACATCTACATCAAGAGGAATTTCAGAGGCCGCACCACCTTCGATGGCCACTTTATAAAGCTTTCCGTCCCAAGAGGTGATCACAGTTTTAGAATCAGGAGTGAATGACATAGCCGGCAAAACACCCAGTGGAGCGATAGATTCCTGATCGTCTCG
>JABXIP010000539.1 GCA_013373005.1 Cytophagia bacterium
AAAATTTATTCATCTAAAAGATCAGGCCTTCTCTGCCTCGTTCGCTCGATAGATTGTTGTGTTCTCCAGTCTTCAATTTTCTGTTGATGACCAGACAAAAGCACCTCAGGAACCTTCATTCCTTTATATTCTGCCGGCCTTGTATAAACAGGTGGCGCTAACAGATTATCCTGAAAAGAATCTGTCAAAGCAGAAGTTTCATCTGATAATACTCCGGGAATCAATCTTATAATAGCATCAGACAATACAGCCGCAGCCAGCTCACCTCCAGACAACACATAATCACCAATACTCATTTCTCTGGTGATGAATGCTTCGCGAACCCTTTCATCCACCCCTTTATAATGACCGCAAAGAATGATAATATTCTTCTTAAGTGAAAGCTGGTTGGCTACTCCCTGATTTAGCCGCTCACCATCAGGAGTCATATAGATTACCTCATCATAATCGCGCTGACTTTTAAGCTCAGAGATGCAAAGATCGATAGGTTCAATCATCATTACCATTCCTGCCCCGCCACCGTAAGCATAATCATCTAGCTGCTTTTGTTTATTGGTAGCCCAGGCTCGCAGGTCATGAACCACAACCTCTACAAGACCTTTATCTTGAGCACGCTGAAGAATGGAGTGAGAGAAAGGACTCTCTAACAATTTCGGCAAACAGGTGATGATGTCAATCCTCATTGTTTGGCTCAGTATAAACCTCTATTAATCCATCTGCTATTTGCAGCTGCAATTCCTTTTTGTCTCTATCCAGCTTAATTTGCAAAGACTGAATATAAGGCAACAGTATTTCAACACCCTGTTTGTTCTCCACAACCAAGATCAGTTGAGGACCACTTTCTACAGCATTTTTAATCCGCCCAATCTCTATCCCATTCTGATCGAGAACCATAAAGCCTTCAATCTCATATAAATAGAACTCCTTCTGATCGGGTTTCGGCAAAACGGAAAGCGGAAGATATAACTCAGCCCCTTTAAAGGCCTGAGCTTGCTCAAAGCTCTGAACTTCGTCTAAGGCTAAAATAGCCTTATCAGCTCTAACGTTGATGTATTCAATAAAAAAAGGAACCAGTTGTTGCCCTTGACGAACAAAAACTGATTCCAAATTTTGATATGCTTCCGGTGAGTCCACATCTAAAAGTATCTGAAGCTCACCCTTTAAACCATGAGGTTTGATGATGTAACCCAATTGATAACAATCATCAAGAGTCATGGCGCGAAATTACTCTTTAGTTTCGCCTTCTTCAGTAGAAGCTTCCTCAGTAGTCTCTGCCTCAGCAGCTACTTCTTCAGTTGCCTCAGCAGCTGGTTCTTCTGCAGCTTCTTCAGTCACTTCCTCTGCAGGTTGTGCTGCAGCCTCTGCTTCAGCTTTCTTAGCGGCAAGGGCCTCAGCTCTTGCAGCATTTACTTTAGCTTCTGCTTCTAGTTTAGCCTTCTTAGCAGCTTCTTTCTCAGCGGCCAATTTGTCAGACTTACCTTGAATCTTAGCGTCTTTCTCAGCTACCCATGCTTCAAATTTCTTATCTGCATCTTCCTGAGACATAGCACCTTTAATAACACCAATTTGAAGGTGTTTTTTCAACATCAAACCTCTGTAAGAAAGCATTGCTTTAACAGTGTCTGTAGGTTGAGCTCCATTCATCAACCAAGAAAATGCTTTATCATTGTCTATATTGATAGAAGCTGGGTTGGTGTTAGGATTATAAGTACCAATTTTCTCAATAAAGCGTCCATCACGTGGAGCTCTAGCGTCAGCAATTACTACATCGTACATTGCTTGTTTCTTGCGGCCTCTTCTGGCCAATCTGATTTTTACTGCCATTTTGTTTTTATGGTTTATCGGGGATCACGTCCCCTCTTCTTCTGAGAACACGTCTCGAAAAAGGACTGCAAAGATAGATTCTTTTTATTTAAAATCACATCATCAGATAAAAATCTCTCATTATCAGGTAGTTTCAAAGCGTAAACAAAGCTAAGTGACTGAATTTAAATTGAATTTGTATAATCGCTTTTACGGTTTTAATAGTTGAGACATAAAATATACCTTTGTCTGACTTAAATGAAATTATCACCTTATGAGCAATTACTCCTACCTCAGTAATGCCGACCCAAAAGCAATAGAGGCGCTCTATCAGCAATATACGCAAGACCCTTCTAGTGTAGATGAGGGCTGGAAGAAGTTCTTTGAAGGCTTCGACTTTGCACAAGAATCATTTCCAATGCTTCCGGGAGAAGAGGCTACTTCTAAAAAGTCTGCCGCTTCTGTGTTGGTATCGGATAAAGAAGTTCAGGTAAGAAATCTAATTCACGCCTACAGAACCAGAGCACACCTGAGATCTAAAACCAACCCGGTCAGAGAAAGAAGAGACCGTAAACCTATTCTTGACCTTGAAGACTTTGGCCTTTCCGAAGCCGATCTGAATACCGAATTCAATAGCGGAGCAGAGATTGGCATTGGCCGAGCCACATTGCAGAAAATCATCGACTCACTTAAGTATATATATGAAGGCGCAGTAGGCTTTGAATATATGTCGGTGAGAGACCCAGAAAAACTCAAGTGGCTCAGAGAGAAGATTGAAAAAGATGCACTTGCTTTTAAACCTTCACATGATCAAAGAACACGAATACTGACCAAACTCAATGAGGCTGTAGTATTCGAAAACTTCCTTCATACAAAATATTTAGGCCAGAAGAGGTTCTCTCTGGAAGGTGGTGAAACAACTATTCCTGCACTGGACACAATTATAAACAAAGGAGCAGAGCTTGGAGTAGAGGAAGTAATGATAGGAATGGCGCACAGAGGTAGATTGAATGTGCTGGCCAACATCATGGGCAAAACCTATGAGCAGATATTCAACGAGTTTGAAGGGAACGCCAAACCCGACCTAACCATGGGTGATGGTGACGTTAAGTACCACATGGGCTTTTCTAGCCAAGTTGATACTCCTTCTGGACATAAAGTAGAAATCAAACTTGCCCCTAACCCTTCTCACCTTGAAGCAGTAAATCCTGTTGTTGAAGGTTTTGTAAGGGCTAAAGGAGACGCTGAATATAATAAAGACCGCTCTAAAATATTACCGGTTCTGATTCACGGTGATGCCGCTGTAGCAGGGCAGGGTATTGTGTATGAGGTGGTTCAAATGAGCCAACTAAAAGGATACAACACCGGAGGAACCATCCACTTTGTAATCAACAACCAGGTTGGTTTTACCACTGACTTTGACGATGCTCGTTCGAGTGTTTACTGTACCGATGTAGCCAAAATGATTGACGCACCAGTGCTTCACGTAAATGGTGATGACCCTGAAGCAGTAGTATTCTGCGTTCAGTTTGCCACAGAATACCGTCAGAAATTCGGAGGCGATATTTTCGTGGATATGGTATGCTACAGAAGACATGGTCACAACGAAAGTGACGAGCCTAAATTCACCCAACCTAACCTTTATAATATCATTAGCAAGCACCCGAACCCAAGAGAGGTGTACAACAAGAAGCTGATTGATATGGGTGAAGTTGAAGGAGAGCTGGCCAAGAAAATGGACCAAGAGTTCCGGGGCTTATTGCAAGACCGACTTAACATGGTGAAGCAACAACCTCTTCCTTATGTTTATCAACCATTGGAAGAAGAGTGGAGAAACCTAAGAAGGTCCAAGCCTGAAGACTTCGATATTTCACCTGAAACCGGTGTTAAGCAGGC
>JABXIP010000334.1 GCA_013373005.1 Cytophagia bacterium
ACCTCAGTAGTCTTCCACTTACCCTTTTTGAAGAGGATAATTGAAACTACGGCAATCAGAATCTCTGAGCTGGTAATGGCTCCATAAACACCAACCGGACCCCATTCAAACTGCAGGGCTACCAAGTATGCCAAAGGAATCTGGAATAGCCAAAAGCAGAAGAAGTTGATAATGGTTGGGGTTTTAGTGTCACCCGCACCATTGAAAGCCTGAGTGACCACCATGCCATAAGCATAGAAGACATAGCCTGCTGTAATCACCTGAAGACTCAATGAACCATATTCGATGACATCGGGCACATCGCTAAACCAGCTGATGATTTCTCTAGAGAATAGCAGGTAACCTATTGAAACAACCACCATGAAAATGGCATTGTACTTACTCGTTTTCCAAACAGAGGTTTCCGCACGGTCTGGCTGCTTGGCTCCAAGGTTTTGGCCGACCAATGTGGCTGCGGCATTACTCATTCCCCAAGAAGGCATCAGCGTGAACATCATCACCCGAATGGAAATGGTGTAACCTGCCAATACATCGCTACCAAATTCTGACATAATGCGCATGAGGAATACCCAGCTGGAGGTTCCGATCAGGAACTGCCCAATACCGCCAAGCGAGATTCTGATCAGGTTGGTCATTACTTTGGCTTTCCAAACAAAATCCTTTAGTGTCAATTTGATACGGCTCCAACCAAAGAACAATACCATGAACTGGGCAATCACTGCTGTACCACGACCAATAGTGGTGGCAATAGCAGCACCTTCAACACCATAGGCAGGGATAGGTCCCCAACCAAAGATGAATATCGGATCAAGTATAATATTCAGTCCGTTGGAAAGTACCAAGGCCCACATGGCTACTGAGGCATCACCTGCACCACGGAATACGGCATTGATGAGGAATAGCAGCATGATGGTAATGTTTCCACCAATCAGAATTCTGGTGTAGCCATAACCTTCTTCGATTAGAGAGGCTTCTCCACCCATCAGGCTTAATATTTCTTTCGGAAATATGATCCCTATGGTACCTATGATGAGTGATATGATAACGCCTAATATGATGGCTTGAACTGCGGCTTCAGCAGCACCTTTCTTGTCCTTTTCACCAGATCTTCTGGCGACAACCGCTGTGGCGGCCATACTGAGGCCAATGGCTAAGGCATAGAGTAAGGTGATAACCGATTCAGTTAAACCTACAGTAGCTACAGCATTGACGGAAACACGGGAAACGAAAACGATATCGACCAAAGCAAAGGTCGACTCCATGAGCATTTCAAGGATCATGGGAATGGAAAGCATGAAAATAGCTTTCCTGATGCTTCCGGTGGTAAAGTCTTCTTCCTTTCCACGGATAGCAGCAATTAGGTACTGAAAATACCTCTTGTATTTATTTTGAGATAAAGATGTCATTGATGTTGAGAATTAAATGTAAAGAATATGGGGTATTCTGCTGGGAGGATTATCCCAGGTTCAAGACCAGTGCCCTGACGGCAGATATGTTGAACGTAATTCTCATAAAATCATGATGGCAACAAAAGAATTGCAAAAAATCAGAAAGTCCTAGAAGAAAATTAATTTTTAAACAGAATGTCTTTCAATCTTAACATTCCTGCAGAGGCTTTATCCTCAATAAAGGTGATGTCTCTACCAAAGTAGCCGCCTGGTTTTTTGGGATCAATGAGGTAGATAGGGCAGTCGGTTGAAGTGTATTGGACCAGACTGGCAGCAGGGTAGACCTGTAAGGAAGTTCCCACAACTAGAAATAGATCGGCTTGCATGGTAATATCGATGGCCGGTTCCATCATGGGCACGGCCTCACCAAACCAAACGATGTTTGGACGAAGCTGAGAGCCTTTTTCGCATAGATCGCCCATTTTGAGTTCCCAGCCTTTAACTTCATAGACCAAGTTGGGGTCTACTGAGCTTCTTGACTCAAACAATTGCCCATGGAGGTGAAGTACTCGGCTTGAACCAGCTTTTTCATGAAGGTTATCTACATTCTGAGTAATGACCGTGATTTGGTAATGTGCTTCCAATTCCGCCAGAATGGTGTGAGCAGTATTGGGTTGAGCGGAGAGAGCTTGTTTTCTGCGCTCATTGTAGAACTTCTGAACCAGTTCTGGATTTTTAGCCCAGGCTTCGGGTGTGGCTACTTCGGTCACATCATGGCCTTCCCAAAGCCCTCCTGAATCTCGGAAGGTTTTGAGTCCGCTTTCTGCGCTTATGCCTGCTCCGGTAAGTACTACTAGTTTCTGCACATTATTAATGTTTTTCCGACCACCCCTGACCCCTCCTAGGAGGAGGGGAGTTAGATTACCAAATGATCATATTACTTATTCCAAGATTTTAATTTACAGTAAGATGACAATGATTTTTCAATCCAATTCTCCCCCTAATTTAGGGGGAGTTAGAGGGGATCAGCCAATTCCCAACTCTTCCTTATTGTCTTCTAACACATTGATTATAAAACGAATATGGTCGTCTAGTTCAACTTCTAGTAGATTGATGCCAGCTTCAATTTCATCACGCTCCACTTTGGCTGCAAAGCTCTTTTGCTTCAACTTTTTCTTCACGGATTTTGGGGTAAGTCCATTGACTCCTTCAGGTCTTACCTGACAACAGGCGATGATGAAACCTGTAAGTTCATCGCTGGCCAAAAGCGCCTTGTCGAGCAAAGTATCATAACTCACTCCCCATTTGGTGTAGTGTGCTGAGATAGCATGGGCTATTTTGTCTTCCCCTTTATCCTTTAGAAGCGCAACAATTTTATTGGGGTGTTCTTCCGGAAAAGCCTCATAATCCGCATCGTGCAACATGCCTGTAATGGCCCATTCATCGACATCTTCACCAAAGTGCTTTCCATAGGCTTCCATTACTAATTCAACACTTCTGGCGTGTCGAAGTAGGCTATCTGTTTTGGTCCAGTTCGCAAGAATTTCGCGTGCTTCAGTTTTTGTCATTTCAGGTATTTGGTAAAGAATGAATTGATTGATGCTTCAAACTCTGCGTTCAGCGGAAGTTTGGGGTTAGAGTAGGAAGCCATATTTTCATTGGTTTCGGCAGATGAGTTCTTTAAGACATGGTTCATTCCATCAATCACCTTTAACTCTGCATTGGGGTTGGCTATTTGTAGGCGTTGGGCATCTTCAACCGTCACCTGTAGGTCTGTACTTCCTGCAATCACCAGAATTGGGATCTCCAGCTTCTCTATCTCAATCAGTGGATCGTACTTCATCCATGACATCATAAAAGGTTGAATGCTCGGTCTAAAAATACTCATGAGATAGGGGGGCACCGAGTCTACAGTTTCTCCACCTCTCATTTTACCGAAGATTCCTTTTGCCTCTTTAACAATGTTAGGCGGGTTAAAGGGGTTGGCTTTGATCTGCGCCATGATGGTCTCATCAATAGTCAGAGAAGGTCCGGCAATAGAGGCAAAAGCCGAAACTTCCTTGTGTTGAGAAAGTCTCATGCCGATCAGCGAGCCTTGTGAGTGACCTGCAATACCAATTCGTTTAAATCTTTTGTCTTCAACCAGATAGTTGAGCCAGGCTTGGGCATCGCTAACAAAATCGTCAAAAGTGAGCTCTTCTTCGGCCATGGCCGCCTCCTTGCTCAAACCAAAACCTCTTTTGTCGAACCTAAGAGAAGCTATGCCATTTTGAGCCAGTAATTCGGCTAAAAGCTTCAGTGAATTATTCTTTCCGTTGAGTGCTGCGGAGTTGCCGTCTTTGTCGGTTGGGCCGGAGCCTTGGATGATGAGAACAACGGGCAGTTTCTTCTTTTTCTTAACCTGGGGATACATAATCACCCCACCAAGCTCATAGCCCTCAGAGTTGATTAAAACAGTATCTTCTTCAAATTTTTGTGCGTGAAGTGTAGATAATAGAAGGAATAAAAAGGAAGAAAGTATTACCAGTCTGCTCATAATCAATCTGTTTGAAAACTAGCGATTTCAATGGAGACATGAAACAATAAATAAGCCAAAGAAAGTTAAGACTTACTTCTTTTTGGCTCTTCCTTTTTTAGCGGGGGCTTTTTCAGCTAATAGAGCCTGAGCTTCCTCTAAAGTCATTTTTTCTACATTGACTGTTTTGGCAAGCTCTACCTTATTTTTTCCTTTGATAATATTGTGTCTTCCCCAGCGAGCTTTTTCAACTCTTATGCCTTCAGATTCCCAGTTATGAATAACCTTTTCTTTCTCTTTTTGAAGTTTGTCTTCAATAAGCTCTTCAATGTCTTGTGCTGAAAGGTTATCCCAATCATACTTTTTGTTGACATTGATAAACATGTTGTCCCATTTGATGAAAGGCCCGAAACGACCTTTGCCTTTTTGAACAGGTTTATCTTGGTAGACATAAATAGGAGCATCAGCTTCTTCTTTCTGGCGAATCAGCTCGATACACTCATCTAATGGAATGGCAATCGGATCTGCATTTTTCGGAAGTGAGATGAACTTTTCATCGTATCTGATGTATGGACCGAAGCGACCGATGGCAGCTACAATTTCTTTGCCTTTATATTCACCAACCTCTCTCGGAAGCTGGAA
This sequence comes from Cytophagia bacterium, assembly GCA_013373005.1. Classification (GTDB taxonomy): domain Bacteria; phylum Bacteroidota; class Bacteroidia; order Cytophagales; family Cyclobacteriaceae; genus Roseivirga. The sequence goes on from JABXIP010000334.1 coordinate 4,546, forward strand.
TAATTCAAGGGCTTCCTCTAGCGTTATGCTTTCAATAAACTGGCCTTTTTTAAGGCTGGCATATTTAGGCTTGTCCTCTTCATCCTCATTGGCTTCTCCTATCTGTACCAAAGGGCCAAACTTACCCAGTCGGGCAATAACAGGTTTGCCACTTTCAGGATCTGTACCCAATTCTCTGCTGGCACCAACTTCTCTACGGTCTATTTGCTCAGTTTCTTCAACAGTCTGGTGGAACTTACCATAGAAGTTCTGGATCATTACATCCCAGTGCTGTGAACCTTGGGCAATCTGGTCGAATTCCTCTTCCACATTAGCCGTGAATGAATAGTC
>JABXIP010000300.1 GCA_013373005.1 Cytophagia bacterium
CCATCTTTTAGCTGCTCTTTGTTCTCTATGTAGTGAAGTACACATGCATTTGCACCTCCAGCAATAATTGGAGTATAGGCAAAGCCTTTCGATTTATTTCGAACGAATTCATGAAGGAATTCGGCCTCGATTTCATATTCCCAAACACCCGGCTTGGTGTACTTTAGTACTCTTCTGAAGGCTTTTTCAGTGATATCGCATGCTACTTGCATGAGCTCTATTTCTCTTGGCTCCTTTACTGTCCTAAGGTCGTAAACTACTGGAGCAAGACGCTCATATTCATAGGCAGGATAGGCCTTACGAATCCATTTGCTGAATCTATCGCTGCGGGTTTCTACCTCCGTGGCATTTCTGATATGCTCATTGTGGTAGAGGTAGATATGCTCGCATTCAGCAAGAATAGTCTTTAGAGTCAGCTCGAACTTGTCGTTCCAAAGAATGGTGTTGACTCCTGAAGTCTCCTGGGCTTCTTCTTCAGTGTATTTGTGGCCTTCCCAAACCGCAATATGTTCGTTGGTTTCGCGAAGGAAAAGTACCTCTTTGAATCTGTCATCGGGGAAATCAGGAGCAATGATCAAAGTAGATTCTTCCTGATCTATGCCTGACAAGTAAAGCATGTTGCTGTTTTGTCTCAGAGGCATGGTGCCATCCGCATTGGTCGGCATAATATCGTTAGAGCAGACAATTACGGCCGAATTTGGCTTCAATCTGGCTTTTAGTTTTTCCCTGTTTTTAATGAAAAGATCTTTTCCGATGTGTTCGTATCTCATAAGCTCAATTTCGTTTGCAACGAAGTAAGCAGGAAACAATGAGAAAATAAAGTGAAGTGGGAGGAGTTAAGCTAGAATGAGATGGATTCAGGATTTTGGTAGGTATTCCAGAGTCTAAGAAGATAAATGTTGTCGTCAACAATTTTGTAGAAAAGACTAATCTGCTTTCTAATGACAACCTTTCTGATTTCGAGATAGTCGGTCTTGGGAAATGCATCCGGATTTACTATTAGAAGTTCAAGGATTGAATCAACCTCATCTATAAAATTACTAGCAGATTCCTGAGACCATTTTCTGAGAAGATATTCTATATTGGACTATATTGGACAGGTAGTCATTGGTGGCTTTTTCAGTCCAAATAACCTGCATAGGCTTTACTTAAAGAGTTCTGGGAATTTCTTTTTTGCCTGATTTTTTACGTCTTCATGAGAAAACGTTTTGTCATCTTCAATATTCTGAATGGCTTCATCAAGGCCTGACTTGAGTTTTGCTGGTAAGGGTTCCTCTCTTAACTCATTACTAAGCTTTAAAGAACTTACTAGTTTAATCATCCTCAAATCATCAAGTTCAGCCAACCACTGAATCAAATCGAGTTTTTCAGATTGAATGTCCATCACTTCAATTTAATAAATGATTTTAACGAAACTAGTTTCTAGTTGTTATTATTCAGTTGAGTTAATGCATTGATTTTGATCTCAAACCCACACTTAAAATGCCCTTCAGGGCAAGCTTTTTTGCCGTGCAATCCACAGGGTCTGCAGGCTAGTGGTTCTTCAATTTGAATGACTTTTGAATTTTCAGACAAAGGTCCAAAACCAAAATCAGGAATGGTGGAACAGAAGATGGCGGCTGTTGGAGCATTCATGGAACTGGCTAAATGCATTGGAGCACTATCGTTGACGTAGTTCATTTGAGCAGCCTGCATCAGAGCAGCTGACTCTAAAAGGCTCAACTTACCGCAAAGATTCTCAGCTGTTTGATTATCACTTTTTTGAATGATTTCATCGCAAAGTGCCTGATCCGATGGAGCACCTAGCGCATAGATCTTTCCCTGAAAATCAGTTTCAGAAAGAAACTCGATCCATTTCTCTTTTGGGAACTGCTTGGTAAACCAAACTGAAGCTGGAGCAAAGCAAATAAATGGTTCGCCCTTCAAGCCGCTTACCTTTTCGAAGTCTGCATCAGATGGATAAAGCTTTGGTTTGGCTGCATTTGAATCAGTGAATTCAGCAATCAGATCATGATTGCGCTCCACTTCATGTTTACCATTATTGATCTCATGAGGCGCTTTCTTATCGAAGGCCCAACTGAAGGGATTCTTATCAAAACCTACCTTCATTTTTGCTTTTGAGAAAGCTGTGAGAAAGCCGGAATTCGCAAAACGCTGAATGTTCACCACCAAATCGTAACGCTCGGCACGAATGGTCTTGAGCATTTTCATCAGGTTTTTGTACTTACCTGCTTTCTTGTCCCAAACCAGCGTTTGATTGATAAAAGGGTGATTTTTTACCAGTCCTTCATTTCCTTTTCTGACTAGGAAATCAAGCTGAGCCTGAGGGTAATGTTGGTGCAGCTTTTCCAGAACTCCGGTGGCTAGAATCACATCGCCAATAAAAGCTGTTTGTATGACTAGTATTTTCTGAAAGGACTTTGTCATGTGCAATTCAAAGATAGAAGAAACAGTTCATATCGTCATTCCCGCGAAAACGAGAATCTGTTGGTTCTTTAACTTCAATCTTTGCGTTCTCAGCGGCCTTTGCGATTACAATTCACCGCTGAGTTCGCTAAGGTCGCAAAGTGGTGTAAATCTGTCGATATCTTAAACGTAAACAGTTCTTATTCTGCCTAATAAAGCTTTAACTTGCAGCCGTTCCAAAAAAGCATGGTCGATTACAATCTTATTTCTTTACCCAACGGCATTAGAGTAATTCACAAAGAGGTTCCAAGCACAAAGATTGTGCATTGCGGCTTCATTCTGGATATCGGTAGCCGAGATGAAACGGAAGAGCAGGCGGGTATCGCTCACTTCTGGGAACATATGGCCTTTAAGGGCACCAAGAAGCGTAAGGCTTTCCATATTCTTAATAAGCTCGATTCTGTAGGTGGTGAACTCAATGCTTATACTACTAAGGAGAAGATTTGCTTTTATGCCTCAGCACTCGATAAGCACATGGAAAGTGCTTTTGAGCTTTTGCAAGACATCACTTTCGATTCAGTATTTCCGGAAAAGCAGATTGAAAATGAGCGTGGAGTAATTCTGGAGGAGATGTCTCTCTATCATGACAATCCTGAGGATGCTATTCAAGACGACTTCGATAGAGTAATTTTTAAGGATCATCCACTGGGGCAGAACATCTTAGGTACTCAAGACAGTGTTAGGTCATTCCACAGAGAAGATTTTCAAAACTTCCTGAAGGCTAATTTGAATACCGAAAGGGTGGTTTTTTCCTGCGTTGGAAATGTGCCATTTAAGAAAGTGCAAAAGCTGGCGGAGAAGTACTTCGGTCATATTCCAAATACAAAACCGGAGAGAATCAGAAAACCATTCGAGGTTTATATTCCTGAAAGAGAGGTCGTTAAAAGAAACATTACTCAAGCACATTGCGCTATTGGAGCTACAGGATATCCGCTCACAGATAAGAACAGGCTTCCTTTTTTTATGCTCATCAATATTCTGGGAGGGCCAGGTATGAACTCAAGGTTGAACTTGGCGCTTCGTGAAAAATATGGTTTTGTATACAATGTGGAAGCCAGCTATCATCCATTTGCCGATACCGGATTGTTTGGTATTTACTTCGGAACAGAGAAAAGTCAGGTAGAAAGAAGCCACAGAATTATTGCCAAAGAGTTGAACTTACTGAAGCAGAAACCGCTGGGTGTAATGCAGCTTCATAAGGCAAAAGAGCAGTTGGTTGGACAGTTGGCCATGGCGGAAGAGAACAACACTAGTCTGATGCTGATGCTTGGAAAAAGTATTCTTGACATGGATAAGGTGGATGGTTTGGAAGAAGTATTCGATAGAATAAGAAACTTAAACAGCTCTGAGCTGATGGAAATAGCCAATGAGATGTTTGCCGATGATCGATTGAGTTACCTAACTTTTTTACCTCAGAAATAATGGAATTTATCCCTGAAGATATTCAAAAGTATGTGGAAGAGCACTCTGGCCGGGAGTCAGAGCTTTTAGCACAACTCAATCGTGAGACGCATCAAAAAGTGCTGATGCCCAGAATGCTTTCTGGTCATTTGCAGGGTAGGGTTCTGTCTATGATCAGCCATATGATGAAGCCAAGCCGAATTCTTGAAATAGGCACTTATACCGGTTACTCAGCCATATGTCTGGCCGAAGGTTTGACCGAGGGAGGTCAGTTAGTTACTCTGGATAAGAATGAAGAGATTGAGGAAATGGTGAGAGACTACTTTGAAAAGGCAGGCTTGACCGACAAAATAGACTACCGTTTAGGGAATGCTATGGACATAATTCCCGATCTGGAGGGGCCTTTCGACTTAGTTTTCATAGATGCGGATAAGAAAAATTACTTGAATTACTTTAACTTAGTGCTTGAAAAAGTGCGAATCGGAGGCTTTATCATTGCCGATAACGTGTTGTGGAGTGGTAAAGTGGTGCAAACCGACAAGAAAATTGACACCGATACGCAAGCGATACTCGATTTTAATCGTTCTATGGAAGATGATGATCGGGTTGAAAACGTTTTGTTACCCATCAGAGATGGTCTCATGGTGGTAAGAAGAAAACAGTGAGAAAGTATTTCACCGCACTACTCATTCTCTTACTGGCTTCGTTACGCTCGTTAGCGCAAGCCCCAATCGCTGTCCCCAATGAAATGGAGTTTGCCGGTGTGAAACTGAAGATTCATGCCGATGCTCGCAAAGAAATTGAGGCCACATTAGACCTCCTTACCCGTAGTCAATATCATTTTCAAAGACTTGTTGACAGATCCAGACTTTACATGCCTTATGTAGAACAAGTGTTGAAGCAGGAAGGCATTCCCGAAGATTTTAAATACCTGCCAATTCAGGAAAGTCAGTTTGTATCTGATACGGTTTCTTCATCCAATGCTGTAGGTTTTTGGCAGTTTAAAAAGGCTTCAGCTCAGGAGTTAGGTCTTCGTGTGGATAATGAAGTTGATGAACGTAAGCACATCATAGCGGCTACTGTTGGAGCAACCAAGTATTTCAAGCGTAGTAATTTTGTTTTCGACAATTGGGTTCTGTCTCTTCAATCGTATTTGCAGGGGCTTACCGGTACGCAAAGATCGGTCGATGATAAACTATATGGAGCAAAATCGATGGTTATCAATGGAAAGACTCATTGGTACATTAAGAAGTTTCTGGCTCACTATCTGGCTTTCCAAGACTATGTAGGTAGTGGAAAGTATAGGGAAGATTTTAGTCTGCACAACTTTGAAGGTAGGGGTAAAACACTACGGCAGATAAGCTCTGCCACTAATACCAAATATGATGAACTCCGGGTTTACAACAAGTGGTTGAACCAGTCTAAAATACCTGATGATAAATCATACATGGTTTTTTATCCAGACCCGAAAAGAAACCATAGCCCGATTGTAGCCTCATCTGGAGAGCAACCTAAGAGCTCCGGTTCTACAACCTCGGCTAAAAGTACCAGAACCAGTAACTCAAGCACCTCATCTAGAGCCGCAGAAAGAAGAATGCGGTTCAAACCTATTGCCGGAAATGTTGGTGCCTTCCCGAGGATAAAGGGTAACACTGCTATGGCGTATGAGCCGGGACAGGTTGAACTAAATGGCATACCTGCTATTCGTGCAAAAAGTAATGAAACACTTCAGTCATTGGCTACTCGCACAGGTGTGAAAATGAGTAAGCTCAGAAGGTTCAACGACATTGGAGATAGAGGTAATGTAAGGGCCAATCTTTACTACTATCTGAAGAACAAAAAAGGTAAGGGCAAGGTACATTATCATATTGTGCAGCCGGGAGAAACCCTTTGGGATATTTCGCAAGATTATGGTATCAAGCTGAAAAAGCTTATGCACAAAAACCGTATGAGAGAAAATGAGCAACTGAAAGTTGGTAGGGTGCTATGGCTGAGGTTCATCAGACCAAAAGATATTCAGGTTGAGTATAGCAATGTGCAGCAGCCACAGACCGAAAATGCTGCTCCTCCTCAACAACAAACGGTTCAGCCTGAAAAAACACTTCAGAACAGGGTTGAAAGACCTAAAACTGTGGAGGTGCCTTTGAACGATAATCATGAGGTCTTTATTGAGCCTATTCCACTCAGAGCTTTGGAAAACACGGATACCGATACAGTAATTACTCATCAAGTGAAGTATCAGGAAACCTTCTTTGCAGTGTCAAAGGAGTATGGTGCCGAAATCGATGAGATTTTAGAGTGGAACAACCTCGAGCTGAGTAATGGTTTGCAAATAGGGCAAGAACTTAAGCTCAGAGTTGCTAAGTCAAGGTTCGAGAAGTCCGAGCCTGAGCCAGAAGTAATTACGCATGAAGTTCAAAAAGGAGAGACCATGTGGGCAATATCTAAGAAATATGGCGTTGAAGTCGAAGAATTAAAATTGTGGAATAACAAAACAGACAACTCACTCTCGTTGGGTGAAAAGTTAATTATTCGTAAACCGAAATAGATTAAACCGGGCAAAACCTAAAAAGCACCTTCTATTTTTCAAGCCTTAAAATTACTCCCTTACATTTGCAGCAGATTTTCTGGAATGACTCAAAAGACTGTTCTATTTCTTTCCTTTCTTTTATGCTTTCAAATCGCTTGGTCGCAAACTCAGCAGGCGGTTAGTGAAACTCCTGAAGACTCTATTTCATATTGGAAAAATGGAGCCACATTCAGCTTGAATTTGCAACAAGTAGGACTCACCAACTGGGCAGCTGGGGGTAATTCATCTTTAGCGATTGGTGGCCTGGTGGAAGGCTTTACCAACTATGAAAGAGAAGAGGTGGTATGGGAGAACCGTGCCAAAATTGGCTATGGTATTATTAGAAATGGAGACAATACTAACCGTTTCGAAAAGACCGATGATGCAGTTATCCTTACCTCCAAGTATAGCCAGAAAATGAGTCAGGAGATTCTCATGACGGCTACCATCAATTTCAGAACTCAAATGGATGAAGGTTACAAGCTTGAAAATGTAGCGGGACAAACAGAGAAAAGGAGAGTTCTGATTTCAGATTTTATGGCCCCCGGCTACTTACAGGCATCACTTGGTCTTACCTATCGCCCAACTGATTGGGGGCTTACAGCAACTCTGGCGCCATTCACGGGTCGTTTTACTTTTGTTTTGAACGATTCACTTTCTACTGCCGGATCGTTTGGAGTGGCCGCAGGAGAGCGCATTCGTTCTGAGGCTGGTATTTCTCTAACAGGAACTTTTGAAAAGACATTGATGAAGAATGTCGACTTGAAGACCGCCTATAACTTCTTCTCTAACTATGAGAAATTCCCGAATACCGTTGTGAATATAGAAGCAGGCCTGAACCTAAAAGTGAATGACTATATTCAGTCCAAGATTAATACGCAGCTTATCTATGATCACGATGTGAAAGTGACAAGGTCTGATGGTACCAGAGGGCGAGATATACAGCTGAAGAATGTAATTACCGTGGGCTTTACGCTGAAATTCTAGAACTCAGGATCTAGCCCCAGTTTTTCCTGAAGGTCTTTTAAGGCAGGGTACTTTTTCTTCAGGTGCTCAAATTTCTCCCTATCCGTATAGAGCATTTTCCCCTTTTCAATTTCGCGTATTTCTGAGCTTAGACTGATGTGATCGTTCTGTAGTGAATCGCGCAAGAACAGCAGTAAGTCTGCCCTGAATCTTTCAAAAGTAGGCTCTAGAGCCTCATTGGCTATAGGTACGGTAATGTGCTTGTCCTCGACTGAGTAAGGTTCTTTGAGTATTAAAAGCTCCTGTTGCAGGCCTAATTCCTGACGTTTTGCAACAAACTGTTGCCAGGACTCTGCCAATTGTTCAGGAGTGAATTCTGTATCTCTAACAGTTCCTACAACCTGTGGTTCATCTTCCTTCTCCTCATCTTCCGGCTTTTGCATCGAAGCCTTGAGAGAATTCAAGTCAGTAGGAATTGCCATAGTTTTTCCTGCAGAAGGCCTTTTGAATTTCGGTCGTTCAATTGGCTCCTGCACGGGTTTGGCTTCAGGCTCAGGATCGGACTGCCGTACAACAGGTGGAGGAGTGCTACTAGGAGCTTCAGAAGCTATTTCTGACACAGGGTTCTCCTGAGCTATCGTAGGCTCGGCTTGCTCTTTTTCTTTTGGAATTTGTGATTTGACCGCTTGGGATTTGCCTTCTTCAGGCTGCTCTAGAATTTTTTTTTTGATGAGTCGTCCGAAACGCTCACGTCTGCCAATTGAAGGGCCTTGGTCAAATGTGCCATCTTCAATAATGCCAGTTCTACATGAAGCCGCTGATTCTTGCTGCCCTTGTAGTGAATATCGCATTGGTTGGCAATATTCAGCGCTGTCAATAGAAAGGACATGGGTACCTCATTGGCCTGAGTCTGATACTTAGCTTTCACTGTATCTGAAACTTCCAGCAATTGAATGGTAGCATTGTCTTTAGAAACCATAAGGTCTCTGAAATGGCCACTTAGTCCAATAATGAAGTTGTGTCCATCGAAGCCCTTTTTTAGAATCTCATCGAAGATCAATAAGGTCTCAGAAGTGTTTTGAGCCAGCAGGCTTTCCGTCATTCTGAAGTAATAATCATAATCCAGAATGTGGAGGTTGTCGATGGTGGCCTGATAAGTTACTTTCTTGCCATGCGAGAAAGTTACAATCAGATCGAAGAGAGAAAGAGCATCTCTCATGGCTCCATCAGCCTTTTGTGCAATGAGGTTGAGTGCTTCATCTTCAGCCTCAATTCCTTCTTTCTCAACAATCATTTTCAGCTGACCAGAGATGTCGCTTACCTCAATTCTATTGAAGTCAAAAATCTGACAACGGGAAAGGATGGTAGGAATTACCTTGTGCTTCTCTGTTGTGGCCAGAATGAAAATAGCATAAGAAGGTGGTTCCTCCAGGGTTTTCAAAAATGCATTGAAGGCCTGGTTAGAAAGCATGTGCACCTCATCAATGATATATACCTTGAATTTGCCTTGCTGCGGAGGATATCGCACCTGATCGATCAGGTTTCTGATATCATCTACAGAGTTGTTAGAGGCAGCATCGAGTTCATAGATGTTAAAGGAGTCGTTGCCTAAAAGCGGATTGTCAATGGATTGTTCGTTGATTAACCTGGCCACAATTCTGGCGCAAGTGGTTTTACCAACCCCTCTCGGACC
>JABXIP010000325.1 GCA_013373005.1 Cytophagia bacterium
TCTCCGTATGAGAAGCCCTTATTGACCTAAACACTTACGTGTATACTACTTTCTTATCAGCCTTGCAGGCAACTGAGCATGTGGTAACATGCGACCAAACTTGTATTTGAGTTCGTCACTATCTATTACCACATAATTATGCTCTCCATTATCTTTTATCCAAAGAAGCATTTTTTCACCATCTCCTACTTCACCAAGAATTGGATCTTCATAGCCCTTAAAATTCCAATCTATTTCATAGTAAGCTGGAGGAATGGCACCAGGAGCGGCTTCAAAACCTACTTCCTTCAATAAAGTCTTTATTTCATTCATCGTTGGTAAACCCCAACCTTCAGGAATCATCTTTTCCACTTCAGAATAGGTGAAGAATTCATCAACTACTTTACCCGATTCTGTTTGAAAAGAAAGGTTTGATGTCATCCATTCGGATGATTCGAAATTATAGGTATCAAACTCAGCCAGCTTAATATCTCCACCTCCAGAAACCTCACCTTTGAGTGCCAATTCTATCGGCATGTACAAGAGAGGAATCGACAAAGCGAAAGCTAAAATTGATTTAAATGTTCTCATTAATTCAAAATTGGCAATTACAACCCTTATTCCTCTCGGTGAAAGACCGAATGCAAAAAATAGGTATTTCTCTTAGTCGCCATCTTTAGCAAGGCTTAACAATCTTTAACAGAGGATATTTCGTAGCAGTTGATGAATGGCATGACTTGCTATTGATACTTAATTATATTTGAGCTTTGTTAAGCGAAAATGGGCTGGTTTAAAAGTATAGGAACAACGGAGTGGATAATTATTGGGGTGTTTTTGGTAGCATATGCCATTTACATTGTACGACTATTTGTTTTGGCAAATAGAATGAATACTACCTTCAGACCATTGTTCTTTAAGATTCTTATCAGGAGCCTTGCCATGGCTATGCTTATCATCGCCCTACTGGGGCCGTCATTTGGAGAAACAACCAAAGAGGTAAAGTCTGAGGGCAAAGACATTTATATAGCTGTAGATCTCTCACAATCGATGAATGCCTTCGACATTCAACCTACCCGATTGGAAAAGATCAAGTTTGAACTTAAAAACATTGTAGAAGCATTCAGCTCAGACAGAATTGGTCTCATCATCTTTAGCTCAGAGGCATTTGTTCAATGCCCCCTCACATATGACCAAAGTGCGTTGAGCCTTTTCATTAGTACGCTCAACACGAGTCTTGTTCCTAATGCCGGCACAGATTTTGGCGCACCATTGAATATGGCATTCGATAAATTAGATGAGACTGAGTCTCCCATAACCCAGCAGAAGGCTAAGATTATACTCATGATTAGTGATGGGGAAGACTTCGGAGACGACACTCAAGAGGCAGCCGAGCAGATTGTGAAAAGCGGAATTCAGCTCTTTGCTTTAGGAGTTGGAACAGAAACCGGATCGAAAATCAGACAAGCCAACGGATTTAAAAGAGATAGAGAAGGGCAAGAAGTAGTAACAAAGCTCAACAGCAAATCGTTAAGAAAGCTGGCGGTAGACACTGGTGGAAAGTATTTCGAAATCAACGAGAATCAAAACGATGTAGAAAGACTCATCAGAGCCATTAACGAAGTAGAAGGAGAAGTTCGTGATGCCAGAACCGTTGATGCTTCTGCGAATAAATTTTACTTCTTTGTGCTTGGAGCCATCATTCTCCTGGCACTTGATGCGTTAATCAGAAGAAAGACTTTAAGAATATGAAATACCTAATTGGTGTATTAGTAATACTTGCAAGCATAACAGACCCGGTGACTAAAATTGCCAAGTCTAATAAGTTGAAGAGAACAGCAGAATCTGCCTATGAGGCAGAAGACTACAAAGAAGCTGTAGAGGCTTATCAGCTTTTGCTCGATTCTATGCAGGTAGATGATGACAAAGCACGCCTTAATCTCGCCAACGCAGCCTACATTATTTCATATGGAGGCGACAATATGGGATTGCTCAGTGACATCAGCAGTGGTAAAACTCAAGTCCAAGACAGCTCTCAGCTCAGTGCCATCAGCGGAGACCTAAGGTATTTCGATGTGGCTGAAAAGAGCTACAAGTCCGTAACTTCTTCGGTAAATAATAGCCTAGCCTCTTCAGCACACAATCAGTTGGGTATTATTTCCTATAAGATGAGTGAACAGTCTCCAGACGAAAAGGAGTCTTTTATGCAAAGTGCCTTAGGTAACTTTAAAAATGCCTTGCTGAAAAACCCTACCAATGAGCAAGCTCGCTATAATTATGAACTTCTGAAGAAGCTCATCAAGCAGGAACAGGAACAGCAAAAACAAGAACAGCAACAAAAGCAGGATCAGCAGCAAGACCAACAAGATCAAGAGCAGAAGCAAGACCAGCAACAAAAACAAGATCAGAAGCAGGAGCAACAGCAAGACGAGCAACAGCAGCAACAAGAAGAAGAACAACAGCAGCAAGATCAGCAACAGAAGAACGAACAAGAGCAACAACAGGAACAGCAGCAAGAAGAGGGTGAGCAAAAAGATGACCCAATGGAAAAGCTAATGGAGAAGTTGAAAGAAATGAACATTCCGTTAGAAAAAGCTCAAATGATTCTTGAGGCCATGAAGAACAATGAAGTTCAGTATGTGCAGCAGAAAAAACGCAAAGCTTCTCAGAGAAAAGATTCCAGCAAACCTGACTGGTGATATAAGAAAGAAGTTGTGAGACAGTCTGAGCTCAATTATCTAATAACCTAAAGCTGATAACTTAAGGTCAACGCCTTTCATTATCCATCCCATTTCTTATCTTTGCTAACGATCGTTAGGAAAACAAGATTAGATTATGAAGGAAGTATATATTGTATCTGCCGGCCGTACTCCAATTGGAAGTTTCGGTGGTATGTTGGCAGGTTTTTCAGCAACACAATTGGGCTCATTTGCCATCAAAGGCGCATTAAAAAAAGCCGGTGTTAGCCCTGCTGTAGTTCAGGAAGTTTTCATGGGTAATGTAGTTTCAGCAGGTCTTGGCCAGGCCCCTGCCCGTCAGGCTGCTTTAGGCGCTGGAATTAGCAATGAAGTACCATGTACTACTATCAATAAAGTATGTGCTTCCGGAATGAAATCTGTAATGCTTGCGGCCCAATCAATCATGCTAGGCTTACAAGATGTTATTGTAGCCGGTGGAATGGAAAGCATGTCCAATATCCCTTACTATATTCCAAAGGCACGCTATGGCTATAAATATGGAAATGGAGAATTGCTAGATGGATTGGTGAAAGATGGGCTTTGGGAAGTTTACCATCAGTTCCCTATGGGTAACTGTGCAGACAACACAGCCAAGGAAATGAATATCTCTCGCGAGGAGCAAGATGAATACGCCATCAATTCATACAAAAGAACAGCTGCTGCTACAGAAGCAGGTAAATTCAAAAGTGAAATCATTCCGGTTGAGATTCCACAAAGAAAAGGTGATCCTGTCATCATGAGTGAAGACGAGGAGTTCAAAAATGTTTTCTTCGATAAAATACCATCGCTAAGACCTGTTTTCAGTAAGGAAGGAACTGTAACAGCCGCCAACGCTTCTACCATTAATGATGGTGCATCGGCCATGGTATTGATGAGTAAGGAAAAAGCTGAAGCTTTGGGTGTAAAACCAATTGCCAAAATCTTAGGATTCGCTGATGCTGCTCAAGACCCACTTTGGTTTACAACTGCACCTGCCAAGGCCATTCCAAAAGCTATGGGGCTTGCCGGTGTATCTAAAGACGATGTTAACTTCTACGAAATTAACGAGGCTTTCTCTGTTGTGGCAATTGCCAACAATCGGGAATTAGGCCTCGATCCTGAAAAAGTTAATGTTAATGGAGGTGCCGTTGCCATGGGACACCCTCTAGGAGCCTCTGGAAACCGAATAGTAACTACCCTTTGCAATGTTCTTGAGCAGAACAATGGCAAGATAGGTGTTGCCGGAATTTGTAACGGTGGCGGAGGAGCATCGGCCATGGTTATTGAGAAAATGTAAGATTGGCATACTAATTATGAGAGCCTTACGTAATTTTACGTAAGGCTTTTTTTATGAAAAGAACAATCTTCACCTTTATTGCCATAAGTACAGCTTCACTTCAGGTGCTTGCACAAGATACTATCACCAAGTACTACCCACCTGAATTCAAGCATGTAAAAGAGAAGTACACCATTCTCGATCATGACACCACTATGATTCATGGTGAGTACACCAAGTTTTTCGAAGAAGGAGAAGTGGCTATGAAAGGTCGATTTGTGTCAGGCAAACCCGATGGTCTTTTTATAGAGTATTATGAAGATGGTCAGGTGCTATCCAAAACCACTTTTGAACAAGGAAAAAAGACAGGCCCATTTGAAGTATACTCAAAAACGGGCAAGCCTATTCAAAAAGGGAGCTATTTAGAAGGTACTCTTAACGGCCAGGTAAGAGCTTATTATGAAAATGGCGATCTAAAAAGCAGTATCTTCTTTGAAAATGGCATTCCAAACGGAGAAGCTATAGAATACTATCCGGGAGAAATTAAGAAACAGGTATTCACCTATGTGAATGGGAAACAACACGGCACGGCCAAAACTTACTATCAGAATGGCCAGTTGTCATCTGAGTTTACCTACAACGATGGAATTATTGAAGGAAAGTACCTCACCTACTACAGCAATGGCGCAAAAGAATGGGTTTACAACTACGTGAATGGTTATAAAAATGGCCCTTATAAGAACTACAATCCAAAAGGTCAGCTTATTGATGAAGGAAGCTACATCGATGGTATCTTCAACGGAATAAGAAAAACCTATTATGACAGTGGCAAGCCAAAAGAGGTACTGAACTTCCAAAAAGGTGCCAAGATTGGTGAAAACATCACCTATTTCGAGACAGGTGAAAAGATGTGGATAGAAAATTACACCAAGGTAACCAAAGATGGCACCATCAGAGAATATTATAAATCAGGCCAGCTTAAAAGCGAAGAAATTTACATCGATGGAAAAAAGAGTAAAACTTGGAAAACTTTCTACCCTAATGGCACAATAGCTTCTGAAACCCCTTATGAGTCAGGGGCAATTAATGGTTTTATTAGGGAATACAACGAACAAGGCAAGCTCACAAAGACAATTCCTTACAAATTCGGAAGAAATACAGGAATTGAGACTCAGTACTACCTTAGTGGAAAGAAGCATACTGCTACCACCTACCTAAATGGTCAAAAGTCTGGCGTTTATTATGAATACCTGGAAACAGGTGAACTAAAAGTGCGAGGAAACCACCTTTATGACGTAAAGCAAGGTACTTGGACCTATTATGATAAGGCTCAGAAAGTGATAAAAACTGAGACATACTCAAGAGGTCAACTCATGAGTACAACAGAAAATTAATAAGCCTTATTTCTCCAATCTATTTTTGACTATTTTTACCCGATGATCGAAGGTATCAAGGAAACCCATTTCAGTTTTCCGAATCAAACTGGATATTATAGCGGAAAAGTCAGAGATATTTACTTTTTCGAAGACGAACTGGCCATGGTGGCTACCGACCGCATTTCTGCATTTGACGTCATTCTTCCACGCCCAATCCCCTACAAAGGACAGGTTCTAAATCAAATAGCTCAAAAATTTCTTGGGGCCACAAGCGACATAGTTCCGAATTGGATAAAAGACTCACCCGACCCCAACGTAAGTGTTGGTTTAAAATGCGAGCCATATGCTGTAGAAATGGTGATTCGCGGATACCTCGCAGGCCATGCCTGGAGAGAATACAAAGAGGGTAAGAGAACACTTTGTGGTGTTTCTTTACCAGAAGGTCTGAAGGAGAATGACAAACTACCAGAACCAATCATCACCCCTACCACAAAGGCCAAAGAGGGGCACGATGAAGACATTTCCAGAGAAGCCATTCTAGCTCAGGGAATTGTTGCAGAAGACGAATATGTTCAACTCGAAAAATATACGAGGGCCCTATTTCAAAGAGGGACGGAAATAGCAGCTGAGCAGGGTCTTATTTTGGTTGACACCAAATATGAGTTTGGCAATTTCAATGGAGAAATCTACCTGATCGATGAAATTCA
>JABXIP010000414.1 GCA_013373005.1 Cytophagia bacterium
CTCTTCCCTGAAATACGACTTGGCGTACCCTTAAAGCAGAGTTTTACAATCTCATCGCTCAATCCTAGTATTTCGAAAATCTGGGCACTCTCATATGACTGAAGAGTGGATATACCCATTTTTGAAAGAATCTTTCTTAATCCGTAACCAATGGCTTTGATGTACTGATCTATGGCTTCTTTTACCTGATCTGGCTCTGAAATGGAGTTCAGCGTTTCAAAGGCCAGGTAAGGACAAACTGCAGAAGCTCCATAAGCAATAAGTGTCGCGAAGTGATGCGTTTCAATCACATCTCCACCTTCAATGACCAAACTCACTCGGGCTCGAATTCCCTGATCAATAAGATAGTGATGCACAGCACCAGTTACCAATAAAGATGGGATTGAGAGCTCGCCAGTCTTAGGTCGGTTGCTCAACACCAGAATATTCACCCCGCCTCTTACCAAATCAGCAGCTTGCTTGGACAGCTCCTTTATCGACTCTTTCAGATTGGTTTTTTCGGGTGAATAAGTAGCAGAAAGCTCTACTGTTCTATAGTGTTCACCACTAAGTTCCTTGATTGACGCAAGCAAGGCAGGCTTCACCACTGGCTGATCCAACAAAATCTTTCTGGAAGTCGGGTCGTTGTCTTCCAATAGGTTGTTCGACTGCCCCAGATAAACCGCCAAGGACATCACTGCCTTTTCCCTGATCGGGTCGATGGCAGGGTTACTCACCTGAGCAAACAGCTGACGGAAATAGTTAGAGAGGTGTGCATTTCTTTTAGCGAAAACGGCCAAAGCAGCGTCATTTCCCATAGAACCAATGGGCTCGGAACCCGTAGTGGTCATTGGTTTCAGAATGTATTTCAGGTCTTCCTTGGAATAGCCGAAGGTCAACTGCTCTTTTAAGAGTTCGTCAGTTTCAAGTTTAAAGTTTAGTGTTGTATCTCGGGCCAGTTCAGACTCGTGGGTGATGAGTTCATGGTTCCACTTCTGATAGTCAAACTCCTGACTTAGTCTGGTTTTGATAGACTCATCTTCTTCAAAGGTATTTTCTACCAAATCAACCAGAATCATTTGCCCCGGCTTCAGCTTACCTCTTTTCAAAACCTGAGATGGTTCTATCTCTACAATTCCTGTTTCTGAGGCAAAGACAATTCTATCGTCTTTCGTGATGGAATATCTAGTAGGTCTGAGGCCGTTTCTGTCGATACAAGCCCCTACCTTATTTCCATCGGTAAAACATACCGCAGCTGGGCCGTCCCATGGCTCCAGAAAAGTAGCGTGATAATCGTAAAAAGCACGAAGCTCCTTACTGAGGGTAATGTTTTCTCTCCAAGCCGGAGGAATGAGCATCGCCATTACACGCTCAATTTCCCTTCCACCCATAATGAGCAGTTCTACCGCCATATCGAGGTTGGCAGAATCGGAAAACTCAGCATTACAAATTGGCAATAGCTGGTTGATTTCTTCTTTAGTGAAATGAGTTGAAGAGAAGAGAGCTTCTCTCGATCTCATTTTGTTAATGTTCCCCTTAATGGTGTTGATCTCTCCATTATGGGCAATGTATCTGAACGGTTGAGCCAGTCTCCATTCAGGTAATGTATTGGTTGAAAATCTGGAGTGAATAATGGCGAAGGCAGAAACCAATCGCTCATCTTTGAGGTCTGGATAGTACTCATCCAGCTGCCAGGTTCTTAATTCACCTTTATATATAATAGAGTGAATGGAGCAAGAAGACATGTAGAACTCCTTGGCATAATCTAGTCCTTTGGCCTTGTATTCAGTTATTTTTCTGAAGAGGTATAACTTTCTCTGAAGCTCTCTGCCACTGATAGCGTCAGTAGATTTGATGAAGTATTGCCTCACATAAGGCTCATTACTTTTGGCAAAATCACCAATTTCTTCTCCACGGGTTGGCACCCAGCGAATCCAGAAAGCTTCAAGATCTAACTGCCTGAGTACGGCATTTAGAATACTTTCAAAAAGCTGGGTATTGAGCATAGGAAAGAACACCATACCTACTCCGTAGGCACCCTTAGCCGGCAATTCTATGCCTTCTTGTTTGGCAAGTTGTTGAAAGTAATTGTGGGGAATTTGAATATGAACACCAGCACCATCTCCCGTTTTGTCATCAGCAGCCACTCCTCCTCTATGCTCCATTTTATGAAGCATTTTGAGAGCATCTGCAACAATCTGATGAGACGGCACATTTTTAATATTCGCAATGAAGCCAATACCACAGGCGTCCTTCTCGAATTCTTCGCTATATAATCCTCTTGTCATTCTTATCTTTAATGTAGTAGCATGAGTTAGCAATCGTTTACATCGATTCTATACCATACTGTAAAGTCAACCATTTGGAATTTATCTAATTTAGTTGGATTGGAAGAATGAAATTCTTGACAGAATATGAATTCCATCTTTCATTGACACCTACTTAACTCACTGAATTACAATACTTTAATTTACTCAACTATCACATGTCCAAAATACCAAATGAGCAGCTACTTTTTGAGTTGATCCAGTCTTTGACCAAGTCTGAGAAGAGGAGTTTCAAGCTGTACGCCAAGCGATCTGGCGGAGCCACAGAAACAAAATATACTAAGCTGTTCGACATCATGGAGAAGATGGAAGTTTATGACGAAAAACAGATTCTCAAGAAGCTTCCGGACACCAGTAAAACTCAGTTTGCTAACCTTAAATCGCACCTGTATACTCAGATTCTAGGAAGCCTTAGGCTTTCCAGCCTCAAGCACGATATCGACATTGACTTAAGGGAGCAGCTCGATTTTATTCGTGTTCTCTATAAGAAAGGGCTTTACCATCAGAGTTTGCGTCTGTTGAACAGAGCCAAGAATGTAACCGGAGATTACCGAAAAGACCTATTTCAACTGGCATTGCTTGACTATGAAAAGCAGATCAGGTCTCAGCAGGTATTTGAACTGGAAGAAGAGCAGGCATTCGACATAGATGTTCAAACCGACCGAGCCATGAAGCGCTTTATGAACGTTCAGAAGTTCTTTACGCTGGCTACCAGATTGAAGGCCCGTTTCGTTCAGCATGGTATGGTCAAATCTGAGAGAGAACTCAATAACTTAAAAGCACTTTTCTATACTAACCTACCCGAGTTTAAGGAAGAAGAGCTTGCATTCAACGAGAAGTTCTATCTATACAGAGCTTATTACTGGTTTTCATACCTCACCTACGATTTCGAAGACTGTGTTACTTATGCCGAAAAATGGGTAGATATTTTCCATGAAACCGGTCTGGATAAAAAGAGAAGAGCCGCTTACTTAAAAGGACTCAATAGATTGCTCCAGTCAGCCTTCAGGGTAAATAGCTTAACCAAATTTGATCAATACTATAAATTACTGACCAAATTTGAAGAAACAGAAGGCCCAACTCTGGCGAGCAATACCCAAGTATTGCTTGTAAAATACAAGGCCATTCAAACCTTCAATTATGTTTTCCTCACCACCAAGTTCAGTCAAAACCTTGAGCAGGTGCAAGCTGTGATGAAACAAATTGAGAAGAACAAGAAATTCATCGACAAGCATAACATGGTAGTGATCTACTATAAAGCTTCAGTATTCTTCTTTGCTATGAAGAGATACAACGATGCCCGATTCTACTTGAATAAGCTACTTAATGATAATGACAGGCTCAGAAGTGATCTTAAAGGTTATGCAAGAATCCTCAGTATCATTATAGATTATGATACAGGCGAAGAGCAGTATTTCGAGCAAAAGCTGAAGGCCGCTTATGATTACATTGTCTATGAAGAAAACCTTGGTAAGGTACAGCAGGTATTTCTGGACTTTCTGGGAAAAATCGGGACCATATACCCTCAAGACCTTAAAAAGGGCTTCATGAGTTTGAAGTCTGAAATTGAGAAGGTAAATGATGGCGATTTCTCTCGTAAGACCCTTCTTTATTTCGATTTAATGAGTTGGATTGACTCCAAAATAGAAGGTAGAGACTTTGCCGATATGGTGAGAGAAAAGAATAAAGTATACGTTAAATAGGTTTCGTAACCTTTTAGCAGCTTTTAGAGTTCGATGTTAGGGCTTGGTAAAATTCAGACTAAGTCCTGACAAATTCTATCTTTGCTCTATGTCTACAGAACGTAAAGTTGTTCTCATACTTCTTGGTCTTGCTTTAATTATTGTGCTACTGAATTGGTATCAACCTAAAGCAGAATTTAATAAGGTTAGTCCTTACAGGCTTAAGACTGAAAGTGTCTCAGTTCAGGTTATTGAAGACATTTCTCCAATTGACTCAGTTTACGTAAAGCCAATTTTATACGATAACGTCTTTCTACTCGATTCATTACCCAGTGATGAAGCCAAGCACAAATTTGTAGATGTTATGCTTCCGGCCATTCTAGTGGTTAAGTGGCAATTACATCAGGAGCTATTAAAGCTAGAGCAAATTATAGATCAAGGTATGCAAGATCAGAGTGATAGTATGCTCGTAGCCAACTGGGTAGAAGAATTCAAAACTGACGATTTACAAACACTCAAAAGAAGGCTTATCACCCACCCCACCAGCATTGTATTGGCACAGGCGGCAGTGGAGTCAGGCTGGGGTAAGTCGAGGTTTTTCAGAGAGGCCAATAATGTTTTTGGTGTTTGGAGTTACGACCCGAAAGAGCCTAGAATTCCTGCCGGTATTAGCAGAGAAGACTATCAGGTTTATCTTAGAAAATACAGTCACATTGCTGAATCGGTTATGGACTATTTTAAGACTATTGCAAGAGCTCCTGCTTATAGCAACTTCAGAAGAAAAAGAGCGGAAACCCAGGATATTCGTGAGCTTCTTCCCTATCTTGACAGCTACTCAGAGCGAGGCGAAGAGTATGTTGCTCAGCTTCTGGGAATGATCAGATACAATGACTTTCAGGAGTACGATAAGTTTCAAATCGACCCGGCCTATGTTGTTCAAAACTAGGCTCGTATTTCTTCTATATCTGTTCCTTGGCACCTTCACACTCACAGCACAGGTAAGTTCCATCAGCACCTTTGTTTACCACCGTTTTGGTGATGATCGCTTTCCAAGCACCAACATCAAGCTGGAGCAATTCGAAGCTCACCTGAAATACCTGAAAGACAATGACTACGATGTACTTACTCTTTCAGAAGCACTTAAACGTCTAGAGCAGGACAGTTTTCAGAGAACAGCAGTGCTCACAATAGATGACGGATACAAAACCTTCTTTGAAAATGCCCTGCCCTTGCTCAAAAAATATGGTTTTACAGCTACGCTTTTTGTGAATACAGAAACCATTGGTGGCAGTGATTATATGGACTGGCAACAGATCAAATCAGCTCAGCAAGCGGGCATTGAAATTGGCAACCACTCTCATAGCCATGCTTACTTTTTGAATGGCATACAGCAGCAGTTTGAAGAAGACCTGGCAACCAGTGAAGAACTGTTCACCACCAATCTGGGAGAAAAACCACAGGTTTATGCCTACCCTTATGGGGAATGGAATATTGAAATGGTGGAATTGATTGAAAGTAAGGGTTATTTAGGGGCCGTAGCACAAAACTCAGGTGTGCTGTACAAAGAGGCACCCCAGTTTCACCTTCCTCGCTTTCCCATGTCAGAGGCCTATGCCAAGCTAGAGGATTTTATCAGTAAGCTAAATACCTTGCCTTTGAGGGTATCTAAAAGTGAAACCAAAGCTATCAATAATGCCAAACCAAGCATAAACCTTGAGTTTCAGCAGGAAAACCTAAATATAGATCAGTTGCAATGCTTTGTTCAAGGTGCTGAATGTCAAAAATCGATGCAATTAGCTGCAGAAGGAATAGTCAAACTGAATGTGAGACCCGATCGAGATTTGAAAAGAAGACGAACACTCTTCACAATCACTATACCTGACAATAATGGAAAGTGGCATTGGTTTAGCTATTTGTGGGTAATTCCATCAATTGAAGAATAAGATGATTTACCACAAGCTTTCTCCTTCCGAACAACTTGAGCCATTTATTGAGTGCTATTGGTGGATTGATAGCGAGGGCGATAAGACGATTTCGGAAGAAAAAATCATTCCTGATGGCTTTCCTGAAATGATCTGGCATTATGAAGACTCCTATGAAGTTAATATTTCAGGCGAATGGAAGCCTCAGGCCAAAGTGCTTTTAGCTGGTCAGATTACCAATCACTTCTACCTGAGAAACACCGGAACTTCTGGTATGATTGGCATTAAATGGAAGCCAGATGCATTAAGTCAGCTATTCGACATTGAGATGACCACCTTGGTAGATGAAGTCATTGAGCTACCTACATTTCTATACCAGCTATTCGAGCCCCTAAAAAGGTTGGAGCCCGGCCATATAACCGAACAGAGTTTGACAATGCTCGATGAACACCTTTTGAACTTGATTGAATTCCCCAAAGAAGTATCTCCTATTTCCAAGGCCATCAGCATTATTCATTCAACCCAAGGCAAGACTGATATTGAGCAGCTGTCGGAGCAACTCAATATGAGTTCCAGAACACTGGAAAGGCATTTTAGAAAGTCGGTTGGGCTGAGTCCAAAGTTCTACTCCCGGATTATCCGGCTGAATCATGTCTTCGAAATGGTTCAATCAGGCAATAGAGATTGGGCGGATATTGTCTATCAATCAGGATTTTACGATCAAGCGCATTTTATCAAAAACTTCAAAGAATTCATTGGAGAAGACCCATCGAGTTATGGATTCCATGCGCAGAACATGGCCAACTTCCACCTAAAAAAATAGCCTTAGCAATCGTCTTTGCACTTACCGCAGCCCTGCTCCTTAACCAAGTGTCCACAATGCTCAATAAAGAGGTCCTTCAATAATTTTCTTCCTCTTTGCACTCTGGATTTCAAACCAGACTCACTCATACCATATTTCACAGCCAATTCTTTCTGCGGAATGCCCTTCAATTCATAAGCAATAAGCGGCTCGGCATATTTGGCCGGCAACTTGTCCATTAGTGAAGGAATGCAACTTTCCAATTCCAGATAAAGACTTTCCATCTCTTGCTGCTCAGGCTGGCTTTCATTCGGTTCTAATAGGTGCTTCTGTTGTTGCTTCAGGTAATCAGTCACTGTGTTTTTGGCAATGGCTATGAGCCAAGCTTCCACATTGCGAACGTGATCCAGCTTTTCGCAGTAATCGTAAATTTTCAGCATCACCTGGCTGGTGAGCTCTTCACTGTCCACAGGATCATAAACCCGGCTCCTGATGAACCGGGTTATTTTTTCTCTGTATTCGAGGAAAATCGGTGCTACCACCTCACAGCTTGGATTCATGTGTTCTTTATTCTGCACAACAAGTATCGTCACAACAAGCTGTTTTTGCAATTTTGTTCACCTCCGACTCTCCGTAAGAGTAAAAGGCTTCCCACTCCACTCCTTGTGGATCTTTGATCCACGATTTGTTCGATTTAGCATAGCAGCAAACGGTGTCTCCTTCTTCATAAATATGACCTTCGGCTCGATGAATGTTATTGTAGACTTCTTGAAGTTCCTGCTCAGTTTCAGCCTGAATCCCTAAATGTTCAATTCCCTCAAAGCCTGACCTACTCAGAGAAATTGAAAAATTCACCTTCGGGTCTTCCAGCATCCACTTGGTGTAATCTGGTTTTGAAACGGTGGGTTCTGCCCCAAAGAGCGCGTTATAAAACTCAGTAGATTTTTGTAAGTCTTTCACGCTTAGGTTTACATGTATTCTTTTCATGGTTTAATGATTAGTTTCATTGGGTAGACTGAGTTTTAAGAAAAAGACGCAAAATTTCGAAAATACTTTTTTACAAGTTGAAATTTAACCTGTCGGATTTTTACAATACAGCGGAGATAACCAAACCTACTTTTGAGTAAATTCTATGCACATGAAAAGAAATATACTATTGCTCTCCATACTCTGTACTATCGGTTTGGCCTCCGCTACTCAGCCCAAAGGCAACAAAACTCAAAGCATCAATGACATTGCATGGATCGTAGGCCA
>JABXIP010000294.1 GCA_013373005.1 Cytophagia bacterium
ATGTCCTTGTCCAACTACCTCTATCAATTCAGCAGCAGCCGATGGGCCACTCATGAGGTAGGCATTGCTTTGCATAATGAGCGCATTGGTTTTGTTGGAATTCAGATTGGTTACATAGAATACAAGGGCCAGAATAATGACCAGGCTAATGGCAAGGCTGGGTGATTTTGTTTGATGCTTTCTGATTTTTCTAAAAATCATAGAGAGTATCAATAGTGAAAATGCAAACAGTACTCCAAGGATTTGGAGCTTGTAATCTTCTACTGCCTTTTTTGCCTGATCGAACTGAGACATTTCATAACCCTGAAGACCGTTAACACTTGCGAGCTGCTCCATTTTTTTCAAAACCTCTTCATCACCTGTCATGCGGAAATAGTCGTTGAGGTAAAGGAAAGTCTTGCCCAGATTTTCCATGGCTTCGTTGCTGTAGGCCATTTTTAGCAGCATGGCAGGAGTAGCCTCATGATGCTCCTCATAAATTTGCTCATAAATTTTCAACGATTGCGTATAGCGCCTTGCAGCGAATAACGAATCGGCAGTATTAATATCGTTTGTAATCGACTGACAAACAGCTATTTGAGAATTAAAAATAATTCCCAGAAATATTAAATTTAGAAATTTGAAAACTCTGTTTTGCATTTTGTTTCTAAGGTCTTACCTTTGCACTCGCAATTAAGGAAAACGACCTTAATTACCCAATTAAAACTTGTTGATCTGGTAGCTCAGTTGGTAGAGCATCTCCCTTTTAAGGAGAGGGTCCTGGGTTCGAGCCCCAGCCAGATCACAATCTAAAGCCTCTGAATTTTCAGGGGCTTTTTTTGTGCCCTTTTCCCTGACAGAACTTATCTGCTATCTATAATATTTTTCCGGCTAAATGAAGCCCTTTTCTGTTGAGTGTTGCTCATTTCCTACGAGCTGTAAATTCCTTTTAATTTTTCACCAAACTAACAATGATTAATGGGACTATAGTTTTTTAGTTTAGCAGTTTTCTTTAGATTTAGAGATTATTAACAATTCTGTTGAAGAAGTTATCGGCCATATTGCTCCTCTTTTGTCTCGCAATGTATCAGTTTGGATACTTTGCAGTAGACCATTGGATGGATAAGCATATCGATAAGAAATGGTCTGATAAAATCTATGCTGAAACTTTTGATCATTCTAACATTGAGTTGATCAAAGTGCCAATTACAGTTCCTTATATGCCCGATGATAAAGAGTTTAAAGTGGTAAACACCTCTTATGAAAAGGACGGTAGGTTCTATCGTGTATTGGAGCAGCGATACAGAAATGACACACTGGAAATGAAGGTAGTTGCGGATAACTACAAGATATCTTTGGAGACAGTTATAAATGACTGGATTTCCACCATGGATAGCGAATTACCTTCAGACGCTGTAGGTAAACTACATGCGAAAGTCTTTTCTAAAGAGTTCAACATTAACAAGGGACTGATAGGTGAGAGACCTTTTGCCGGTTTTGTGGAATCAACAAAAGCAATCGAAAGCAATCATTTTTACAGCATTCCCAGGCTGGACGTTCCAACAGAGCCACCTCAGGCCTAACCCTTCAAGTATTGAGAGCACATTCGCGTGATGCTCTTATGCCTATTGATTTAACTAAGATTTCTAGTAAGTACT
This sequence comes from Cytophagia bacterium, assembly GCA_013373005.1. Taxonomy (GTDB): domain Bacteria; phylum Bacteroidota; class Bacteroidia; order Cytophagales; family Cyclobacteriaceae; genus Roseivirga. The sequence goes on from JABXIP010000294.1 coordinate 1,638, forward strand.
TATAAGGTATTAATGACCTGCCCTGATCTTATTTTTTTCGGGTGTTATTACTCCTATGGAATGCTATGATATTTCTTGTCAAATCAACGTCTGGCCGCTGGGCTTAATACTTAAAGTGACCAGGCAACCCTAATCAATATTATTTTTTGCTTGATCTGTGAGCTTTGTGCTCTCAGTAATAAAAGAACTAGTATTCACGATTGTCGTGAGTCAACCTGGCAGTATTGAAACCATATGGTTTCGGCACTATTTTTTGCCAGGATTTTTTTAAGAGTGAGTAAAACTCCAACCAAAACTTTACCATGAAAAACCAAAAACACCGGATAATCGGCTTGCTGATCGGGATACTTATGACCTCCGGTTTACAAGCCCAAACTCCCAGCGATGCCGTAATGATGGGCTCGAGAATGATCTGTTTTCTGCTGGATTATAATCAAGGTACATTCGACCAATACTGGGAAGGATCCAGGCTCAGAGAAAATCAAACCATCGCCAAAGTCAGCAGAACCTCTGTTCTGGCAATGACCGCTATTGGCATTACCGACAATCTGAACGTTTACCTCGGGTTACCTCATATTACCACCAAGTCATCGACTCCCAATGGTGGAAAATTCGCTGGAGTAAGCGATTTTCAGGATTTTACGTTGGCAGTTAAATACAAGGCCTACCAGAAAGACTTTAACAAAGGCCAGTTAAGAATACTCGGAACGGTAGGCTTTTCAGCTCCTGCTACCAATTATCTGGCGGACTATAAGCCTTATGCAATTGGAAATGGAGCTCCTGAACTTTCATTCAGAGGAATTTTTCAATTCAAACACAACAATGGCATGTATTTGAGAGCTGCCGGAGCCTATATATGGCGGGGCTACTCAGAAGCTGAAAGAGAATATTATTACAATAATGGTAGCTACTACACTACCTGGATGGATGTTCCCAATGCATTTACTGTTGAAGGTGTGCTCGGTTCCTGGCTTCTTGATAACTCACTTCAGTTGGAGCTGAGCTGTCTCAGTAGCAACTCATTGAGTGGTGACGATATCAGAATATACAATGCTGCTCAACCAACTAATAAGGTAAACTGGTCTAGAGTTGGGTTTTTAGCACATTACTGGGTAAAAAAGGTTGAAGGCCTTGGCTTTGTAGCCTACTACAACCAGAATGTCAATGGCCGTAATGCTCCAAAGATGAGCACCTTGGGAGCGGGCATCACCTATTTCTTCTACTACCTAAAGCCTAAATCATGATTCAGAAACTCAAAATAGCTGCAGTGCTGATCCTACTTTTTGTTGTAGCTGCCTGTGACAAGGAATTGCCTACCTACCTGCCATATGAAAGTATGGAATTCAGTTCAATAGATTCTGATGGAGGAACTTGGACTCCTACGCTTTTAAATAGTGGGTCAGACATTACTATTCCTGTTCCTGAAGATGTGAGCTCTGCCTCTTATCAGGCCGAATTGGCCGAGGTAGAAATGGAAATTAATGAAATCACAGACAGCGAGAAGGCTGCTCTAAACTACTGGACAGACAATCCATCCATCAGATGGAATGAAATAGCGCTTGAGCTGATCGCCAAGTACAACCTTATCCCGGGGCCAAATGACGATGGAACCTATACATTGCCTAACCCAAATAACCCCGATGGTCCACCGCCATTTCCTTTTGCCCACCCACCATATGCGGTAAGAGCATTGGCTTATATGTCGGTTGCTCAGTTCGATGGATTGATTTCGGCCTGGCACTATAAGTTTACCTACAATAGACCTGCAGCATTTAAGCAGAGTAACTCTATTGAATATGCCTATCA
>JABXIP010000179.1 GCA_013373005.1 Cytophagia bacterium
CTTGAAGGTATAGATGCCATAAAAGTCAGAAGCCAAGGCTTAATGAACTTCACGCAGTCTTATAGAAAGCTGACTCGTATTCCGAATCCAACGCTGAAGAGTGTTGAGATAAAGTCCTTCCTACAGCCCATTGAAACCCTTTTTAGGCAAAGTATTGCCGAAACTTCCATAAAGTTTCAGGTGGAAGTTGAGGATGATGAGCCTGTGCTATTGGATAAAGATCTGATGGAGCAAGTTTTGATCAACCTGCTGAAGAATGCCTGGGAAGCTGTAGATTCACATTCGGGAGAAATTACGCTTCAATATACCAAGGCCAAGGACGCACAGGCCATATTCAGTATTGCAGATAATGGCTCAGGAATTCCTGAAGAAATTGCCGAACAAATTTTCATTCCATTCTACACCACCAAAGCTGAAGGTTCCGGTATTGGACTCAGTTTGGCTCGTCAAATTGTACAACATCATGGCGGAAGTCTAAGCTTCCAAACCAGCAATGAAGGAACCACTTTTTACATCAAGTTGTGAAGCAGGCTTTCTGCTTTGACCGTTTTAATTAGTTTTGAGGAAATTTTGTGAGTAGATGAAGAAGATACCGAGAATAGCACTCATCTTAATTATCATTTTCGCCAACATTGGCTGTGATCAGATTACTAAAGACCTTGCTAGAAAAAACATTGAGTACCACGAAACTATACAGGTTATTGGTGATTACCTGATCCTTACTAAAGTCGAGAATCCGGGTGCTTTTCTGGGAATGGGTTCGGAGCTTTCTCCTGTACTAAGAACCATTCTCCTACTCATTCTCCCATGTATTGTAATGGTTGCCGTAGGTGTATACCTCATTCGCAACAAGCAAATGAGCATGATTAACCTGTGGGCGCTTTCCTTTATTGTCGGTGGTGGAATTGGTAATTTGTACGATAGAATTCTCTATGGTCAGGTAACTGACATGATTTTCATGGATTTCCAATTTGCCCATACTGGAATCTTCAACATGGCCGATGTTTCGGTGATGGTAGGTACCGGTCTTATTCTTCTCGAACAATTCTTGCCCAAGAAAAAGAAGGAAGAAGCTCAGCTTCAGGAATCCTAAGAATTTTCCGGTTGTAGTTAGAATCAAGCTGTCCCCATTTCAGATACTTTAGCGTCATTGCTAAAAACCATGAAAAGAACAGTCGTAACATTATTGCTAGGTCTATGTTTGACCGCTGCAAGCTTTGCTCAGGAAACTCTCCAATTAAATGATCAGCCCTCGCCCCCTGCCTCTCTAAAAGATGTAGCCTGGATGGCAGGTAATTGGCATGGTAAAGCTTTCGGAGGTGAAGTTCAGGAATTTTGGGCACCACCGATGGGCGACTCTATGATGTGCGCTTTCAAACTAGTGGTTGATGGTAAAGTACAGTTCTACGAACTCTGCCAAATTCGTGAAGAAAACGGAACTCTAGTTCTCAGACTTAAGCACTTCCATGGCGACTTAAAAGCTTGGGAGGAAAAAGATGAAAGCGTTGAATTCAAACTGGTCAAGGTAGAAGACAATGCAGTCTTTTTTGAAGGTTTTACCATTAAGAGAGTGAACAAAGACCAAATTACTATGTATGTAATGATTGGCAATGAAGGCGAAGAGTCAGAGGTAGAATTCAAATACTACCGACTGGCCGATCAATAAGCCTAGAGAATAAACATTAAGACAAACACTACAATCAATAGCACAGCAATCCAAATCGTGCCACTGGCTTGTCGCGGAAACTCGTATTGACAAATTGGGCAAATCTTGGCTTTAGAATCAATTTCCATAGCGCAAGACGGACATTCTTTGGTATTTCCTTTCATAATTTCTGAAGCTAATCATAATTCTTAAGGCATATAAAACTACAGACGTAAAACACTTACCTAATTTTTATATTAGTCTTACTATATATTTTTTTTAGACAAATCTAAAACTTATATTTGTATTGAAATTTAGAGCCAGTGTATAGTCTATCTGAAGAAAATTACCTCAAAGCCATTTACCATCTTTCTAACAATGGAGAAGAAAGTGTAAATACCAATGCCATTGCAGAAGAGATGAAAACAGCTCCCGCTTCGGTGAGTGACATGATCCGTAAACTTTCTAAAAAGAAACTGGTCAACTATCAGAAATACAGAGGAGTAACCATCTCCTCAAAAGGTAAATACATTGCCCTGAATGTGATCAGAAAACACCGCCTTTGGGAGGTATTCCTTGTTGAGAAGCTCAGTTTTAAATGGGACGAGGTACATGAGGTTGCCGAGCAATTAGAACACATTCAATCGAATCAATTGATTGAGCGTCTCGATGAGCATTTGGGCTTCCCCAAGTTCGACCCACATGGCGACCCAATTCCAAATGCTAATGGAGAAATAGCTCCTATTCCTACCACCACTTTAAGCATGCTTAAGCCAGGAGATAAATGCCGCGTTATTTGTGCCAAAGACTCTTCCAGCGATCTTTTAGTATACCTTGATAAGATTAAAATCTCACTAGGGGCACGATTAGAAGTTACTGATTTCCATGCTTTCGATGGTTCTTTCTCCCTTGAGGTAGAAGGTGCCAATCCAATTACCATTTCAAGTAAAGTCACTGAAAACATTATTGTTGAAGAATTATGAGTCCGGCACTGATCAACTTATTGGCTTTTGCTGGAATTGTGCTCATCATTTGGTTAGCAACCAAAATTCTTTCGTCCAAAAATCTACTCCAGAGCAGACTCAAGAAGCAAAAGACACTTACAGAAGATATTCTAAAGCAGCTCTATCATGTAGAGCATAGTAAGCAGATTGCCACACTCGATAATCTAGCCGGAGCATTGCAGATGCGCAGACGCACGATTCTTCCAGTTGTAGAGAAAATGAGTAACTCTGGACTGGTCAAACTGAGCGAAAGACAAATTGAGCTTAAAGAAGAAGGAAGGCAATACGCTCTAAAAATTGTCAGAATCCACAGGCTTTATGAGAAGTACCTGGCAGAACAAACAGGGCATCATGCCAGCGAATGGCACGACCTGGCCGAGAAGATGGAGCATGAACTGAGTGCAGAAGAAGCTGTGAAGTTGGAGTCTTTTCTCGGCAATCCCATGTTCGATCCACACGGTGACCCTATACCCAATGAGCAGGGTGAGGTAAACAAGGTAAAATGGGTACCACTACCCTCTTATCCGCTCAACAAACCAGGCAAGATTACCCATATTGAAGATGAACCGGCCGTTATCTATCAGCAGATTCTGAACAAAAGAATCTTTGTAGGCTCTCATATAAAGCTGCTTAAAGAAGACGACAACAAAGTGAAGTTCCTTTGCGAAGGTCATGAACTTACATTTTCAACAATAGTTGCTGCCAACATACACATTGAGCCATTGAATGAGGATGAAAGTTTTGAAGAAAATGCAGTGAGACTTTCATCGCTTCAATACGGAGAAACCGCTGAAGTTATTGGACTTTCCGTTGAGTGCAGAGGAGCTAATCGAAGAAGATTGCTGGATTTAGGCATACTTCCGGGTACTTCAGTTCAGGTAGAACTGAAAAGCCCATTGAGTGACCCTGTGGCTTACAAGGTAAGGAACACTTCTATTGCACTCCGAAACTCACTGGCAGATATGATTTTAATTAACAAGAACTAAAGCTATGGCCATAACACAGACAGGTTGCGAAGATTGCGCTTTTCATAATGTAAATAGCTTGAAAAAGCTGGGCATCAATACGACTGATGTTGATTATGTAATTGCATTAGCGGGCAACCCCAACACAGGGAAAAGTACCGTTTTCAATGCATTAACGGGCCTCCGACAACATACGGGGAACTGGCCGGGCAAGACTGTAGTCAGAGCCGAAGGAGCCTATCAGTACGATAGCAAGAAATACAAAATCATTGATTTACCGGGGACCTACTCCCTACTCTCCACTTCTCAAGACGAGGAAGTGGCCAGAAACTTTATCTTATTCGGTAAGCCGGATGTAACAGTCATTGTTGCCGATGCAACCCGCCTGGAACTCAATCTAAATCTGGTACTTCAAATCCTTGAAATCACCAATAAAGCTGTTTTGTGCCTTAACCTGGTAGACGAAGCCAAGCGCCACAATATCAAAATCGACCAGCGCGAGCTGGCTAAAAATCTAGGAATACCAGTCGTAGAAACTGTTGCAAGAACTCAAAAAGGTATTCCTGAACTATTGGCCACTATAAGTGATGTAGCCTCCGGTAAAATCTTATGCAAACCAAGAAAGGTAAAGACACTTTCAGGTTCCATTGAAGAGTCGGTAAACAGGTTATCGACTGAAATAGAGAAGCAATTTCCCGGATTACCAAACAGCCGTTGGGTAGCCTTCAGGCTTTTGGAAGGCGATGAAAGAATTACAGAAGCAGTAGTGAATAACGAACTGAAGGAGTTAGTGTAGATGAGCGACAAAAAGGAAAATTCGATAGTTCAACTGGCGTCTGAGCTTAGATGGAAATTGGGAGACAATTTTCATGATAAACTCACAGAGAGTCTTTATACCGATGCATCTCAAATTGCTTCTAAGGCCATTGAAATGCCCGGAAAAGAAAGGGATTATACACTGGACAGCAAAATAGATCGCATTGTAACCAGCAGAACCTGTGGCTTCCCTATCATGATCGGTATTCTGGCGGTGGTACTTTGGCTTACTATTACCGGAGCCAACTATCCATCGGGTTTGCTCTTTACTTTGTTAATTGAGCAGGCCTACCCAGCCCTCAAAACGCTTTCAGCTAATATCGGCATGGTTTCATGGCTAGACGGTCTCCTTATTGACGGAATTTACATGGCCGTAGCCTGGGTAGTTTCTGTTATGCTACCTCCAATGGCCATTTTCTTCCCGCTATTCACTTTACTCGAAGACTTTGGCTATCTACCACGTGTGGCATTCAACTTAGATGCCCTTTTTAGAAAATCAGGAGCACATGGAAAACAAGCATTGACCATGAGTATGGGCTGGGGTTGTAATGCTGCAGGAGTTATCGCTACTCGAATTATCGATAGCCCGAGAGAAAGATTGATCGCCATCATTACCAATAACTTCTCGCTTTGTAATGGCCGTTGGCCAACACAAATACTGATTGCCACCATTTTCATTGGAGCTTTGGTTCCCGCTTCATTATCAGGAACAGTGGCTTCACTTTCAGTTATAGGCATTGCCCTCCTTGGAGTGATCTTTATGTTTCTTACCTCATGGATATTATCGAGAACAGTGCTGAAAGGGGAGGTTTCTACATTTACTTTGGAACTCCCTCCCTATCGTCCGCCACGTTTCTGGCAGACCATTTACACCTCGATTATCGACAGAACCTTGATTGTTTTGTGGAGAGCAGTTGTCTTTGCAGCACCTGCAGGAGCCGTAATTTGGCTGGTATCTAATATTCAGGTGGGCGAACTATCACTTGCCAATCAAATGATTGAGTGGCTAAACCCTTTCGGTCTGTTTCTAGGATTGAACGGAGTGATTCTTCTAGCCTACATTATTGCAATTCCTGCCAACGAAATCATTATCCCGACAATCCTCATGCTTACGGTTGCCAACCTGAACATAGCAGGTTTTGGAAGTGGCGATGGAGTAATGTTTGAATTAGATTCCAATATGGACACTGCCAATATATTAATGGCCGGTGGTTGGACAGCCTTAACCGGCATCAACCTGATGCTCTTCAGCTTGCTTCATAATCCATGCAGCACCACCATTTATACCATCTACAAAGAGACCAAAAGTGTTAAGTGGACGACTGTGGCCAGTATTCTACCCATCATTATGGGATTTGTGGTGTGCTTCTTGGTTACTCAGTTTTGGCATCTTTTGGGTTAAAAACCAAAAGGTAAATTCCATACTCCAAGAACAACCTTCACACCCCGATCAGAGTCTCTCGAAGAGTACTCTGATGATCAATCGCTGGAGCTTACTTTCCCCTCTTAGGGGGAATGTATGAACCGGAGACATTCTTTACAGTGTACCGGGGACATAGTTTACAGTTCAAATAGGTAATAATTTAAGGCATAAAATGATATGCCTTTCGAAAGACGAACTGTAATGGAACAGAAAACCGAGTTTGTAAAGCTAGC
>JABXIP010000088.1 GCA_013373005.1 Cytophagia bacterium
ACTCTTTTTCGGACTTGATCAAATCTGGAAGCTCCTCAATATCCTCTAAAGGATAGAGATCATATTCACAGTCTTCAATCTTCTCTTTCTCGAACTTTTCAGTGAAATACTTTTTGGAGAAAGAGTGACCCAGCGGGTAGCCAATCAGTCCAAAACGTCTCATGTTAATGATCTGGATTTAAAAATGCCGCTAGTCTATCAATGGCCAAAACCAAAAGGAACCCTCCAGCTGCAAAGCCCAATGCTTCAATAAAGTGAGGTTCTATTCCGGTCTGTGCTAAATAGTCATTCGGCATCACATTAATTTCATATAAAGGCTTCAATTCACCATGCCTGTCTACATAAGTTTCAAGAGCCTTTTTCCAGGGCCAAACTTTATAGAGCGAGCCAATCATAAAGCCTGATAGAACTCCAACTGTAAGATTATGGAATTTGTTAAATAACCAGCTTACCACTCGGGCAAAGCTTAGCAGACCAACCGCGCAACCTAGTCCAAAGATGATGATATCACCAATCTTAAATTCCTTAATAGCGTTGAGAATGTATTCATACTTACCAAAAAGAAGTAGAATAAAAGCTCCTGAAATTCCTGGAAGAATCATGGCGCAGATGGCCACAGCTCCGGCAACAAACAAAAACCAACTGGCATCAGGAGTCTCAGCCGGAGTGGAAGATGTGATGAAATAAGCCGCAGCTATCCCTACTAAAATGGCAATGATTACCCCTATGCTCCACTTCTTTATTTCCCGAAGGATAATGAGCGCTGAAATGACTATCAGCCCAAAGAAAAACGACCAAACCTGAATAGGATGTTCTCCCAATAAGTGGGTAATGATCTTAGCCAGTGTTACAACGCTTGTTGCTATTCCGGCTAATAGAGTTACCAGAAAGGTTCCATTTACATGTTCCCAAAGGGCCTTGATCTGAAACCTTCTCAGGTAAGTGAGAGCTTGTAGGTCTACACTTTTAATGCTATTGAGTAATTGCTCATAAATACCCGTAATGAAGGCAATGGTGCCGCCAGAAACTCCGGGCACCACATCTGCACTTCCCATGGCAATGCCCTTTAAGTAGAGCAATAGGTAGTCGACAAGCTTCCGCATGATAATGCTTATACGTTCAGGAAGTGGGAGAAGGTGTCTCCTCTAAGTCCCAATCTAATGGTCTCTAGTGGAATTACTTCTTCTGGGGCGATGTTGCCTAGGTTCACATTGGCGCCCATCAGCTTAATGAAATAAACCTGTTGCGCTTTTTGTGGAGCTTCCCAAATAATTTTCTCAAAAGGAATTTTGGTAAGAATCTCTTCTACCAGTCCTGATCTTACCTCACCGGTAGATCTAAATAATCCGACATTGCCACTCTCTCTTGCCTCTCCAATTACTTTCCATGCACCTGCATCAAGCTCTTTTTGCATCAGTTCAATCCACTTATAAGGAGGAATGATCTTCTCAGCATCTTTAGAGCCTACTTCTGAAAGCACAGTTACCTGCTCAGAAAGCTTTGAAATGTATTCACATTTTTTGTCATGATCGAGTTCAATAGAACCATCAGACACTTCTGCGAAGGGCATGTCGTATTTGTCGAGCACCTTGCGGTAGTCATCGAACTGGTTTCTAACAATGAAGGCCTCAAATAGAGTGCCTCCGAAATAAAACGGGATACCGGCTTCTCGGTAAACGTTGAGTTTGGCATCCAAATTAGGAGTCACATAAGAAGTGGCCCAGCCAAGTTTTACAATATCTACATATTCGCCACCAACGCTGACGAAATCTTCAGCCTGTCTTACACTAAGGCCTTTGTCCATGGCCATAGTAAATCCTTTCTCTCTTGGCTTTTGTGCTCTTTCGGGCACATCGGTTAAAAAGTAATGCATTTAGTTCTTACTTCTGTATTGATCGATAATCTTGAATAACGCTTTCTGCGTTTCAAGTTTTGGAAAAAATTCGAACAGCACTTCGTGTTTTTCGAAGTCCAAAATTAAGGCATTTTCTAGATAAGTAAAGGCTTCTCTGTAATGTCCTGCTGTGATTTGGTAAACAACCATCCTATACATGAGCTCAGCATCTTCCGGAATTTCCTCCAAAGCCCTCTCAATGAGTTCGATAGCCTTTTTCATTTCGCCCTGCTCGTAAAAAATAAAAGACCAGTCTAACCAAATTTCATTGTTGGTTGGTTCAAGAATAGCCGCCTCTTGGTATGCTTCAATGGCCGAAACTACATTATCTATGTTGTATTCGGCTGTAGCAATGGCCATCCAGTAGTTGGTATTTTCCGGATCTAGCTTTAGGGCTTTATTCAAAAAGTGAATGGCCTCATAGTATTTTTCCTGTGCCGAAAGGCAACAACCTATACCATACCATGCATCTTCATAAAACTGATCTATTTTGGATGCCTTTCTATAGTATTTAATGCCGTATTCATACTGCTCCATTTTCTCATAAGCAGCACCAATGCAGCAATAAACCTCCGATGAAGGACCTTCATTGCTCAGAGTGTTTTTATAAGCCTCCAATGCATCCTGAAACTTTTCAAGATTCATATAAGAGTTGCCCAGATTGAACCAGGCCGAGGAAAAGGTATCATCAATAACCAGGGCAAAGTCATATGCCTTTACAGCCTCTTCGAACTTTTCTAGTTTGTTGTATACGATTCCCAGATTATACCAGGCATAAGCCGAATATGGATCGCGATCTATAAATTCTTTATAATAGGCTACGCTGTCCTCTAGTTTGCCTGTAACATCCAGGCAATAGGCTAGCTCGTAAAGAGCAGATTCATGGTTGATGTCTGTTTCAATGGCCTGCTTATAAAAGTCTATGGCTACATCATACTTACCATTGGTTTGGTAAGTAAGGCCAATGTTGTAGTAAACCTCTGCCTTATCTTCAGCAAGGTCTAAGGTTGAAAGAAGAATTTCTACAGCTTTTTCAAATTCACCCAGAATGGAATAGATATTTCCTTTTACAGTTAGTAATTCAGGATCGTTGGGGTGAAGATTTTCGGCTTCTTCAATTACTTGCAGAGCCTCATCATACTTTTCCTTGCCTATGAGGCATTGAGACATGAGAATGCTAATTTCAAGGCTAAATGGATATTGATCCAGCGCCATGCGACAAGCTTTCAGTCCTTTGCCAAATTGTAAACGGTCTAGATAGTAATGGATAATAGTTTCGTATTCTTCTATGTCGAAGAAGTGAAAACCTTTGTTTTTGAGAAGCTCTTCAAACTTACTGATCAACCCACGTTCTTCTTCTCTACTCGGATAGTCTTCCTGCATTACGTCAATCGGTTTTCTTAAAGTACGAATAAGCCAACATTAAAACCACTCAGTTCGGTTAAAATTTAAGGAAGAACCAAATTAGTTTCTTCCAATGATTTGATTTACAGATTATAACGTCTGGTTAGGTCAGACGCTGTCCAGTTGGCCGACTCCTCTAAACTCCTAAATTCAAAATTTAGTGCCTTTTTTATCTTTTCATTATCGAAATGAAATTTCGTTCTACTTTGAATAGCGGTGTCTTTGGTAATCAATGCCTCATTTCCGGTAATTCTTGAGCGAACAAACTCTAAGGCTACGGCCGCACCCAGTAGCCATGATTTAACAGGTATGCTAGGTCCTTTCTTATCGAAGGCTTTGGCCAAAGTACCGAAAAATTGCTTGTAGGGTAGCGAGCCTGAACTCACAATAAATCTCTCTCCATGAATATCGGACTCCAAAAGCTTGACTCCAATTTCAGCAACATC
>JABXIP010000015.1 GCA_013373005.1 Cytophagia bacterium
CAAAGCAGCCAAACAGCATGATGGTGATATTCTGGTATTTCTGCCAGGACAAAGAGAAATTCAGAAAACAGCCGACCTACTCAAAGGAAGTCTTAGGGACATGTCAATCCATCAATTATATGGTACGCTCCCTCCTCATAAGCAGCAGGCAGCCATTATGCCCGATCGCTCCGGCAGACGCAAAGTGGTGCTCGCTACCAATATTGCAGAGACCAGTTTGACCATTCAAGGCATCAAAGTGGTGGTAGACAGCGGTTTTGGCCGTACTTCCAAGTTCGATCCGAACTCTGGACTGTCCCGTTTAGAGACAGTTCGCATTTCCAGAGACTCAGCCGATCAACGAGCAGGTCGTGCGGGTAGACTAAGTGCAGGGCATTGCTATCGCATGTGGTCTGCAGTAACGCATCAACGCATGGCGGAGCATATCGTTCCGGAGATTATGGAGACCGATTTGGCTTCGTTAGTGCTCGATATGGCACAATGGGGCATTATCGATCCTCAGCAGATGACCTGGCTCACACCACCTCCTGCCGGTCCACTGGCTCAGGCAAGAGACTTATTGCATCAATTGGAGGCTCTGGAAAATGGCAAGATTACTCCTCATGGTCAGAAGATGCTCAGATTACCTTGTCATCCAAGGATAGCACATATGCTTCTTCTGGCTGAAGAGCACGATCATTTGGCCCTGGCTACTGATATTGCTGCATTGCTGGAAGAACGCGATCCATTAGGGCGAGAAGCCGGAATAGATATCAATACCAGAATTGAAGTGCTGAGAACTCATCGCAGGGAAAACCGGGATGGAAAGAAACTCAAACGCATAGAAAAAATAGCAGAGCAATACCGTAGACTCTTCAGCATTGAGGCAGAGAATGATTTTGTCGATCCTTACGAAACCGGGGTTTTGCTTACTCATGCCTATCCGGAGCGCATTGCCTGTGCGCGTCCTGGCAATAATGCCCAGTTCCAGCTTTCCAATGGACGCTATGCTATGGCTGGCCATCGGGATGATCTTGCTGCTGAGCCTTGGTTAGCCGTTTGCCATATCGATGCCCGAGATGGCATGGGCAAAATCCATATGGCTTCACCCCTCAATCCTCGAGACCTGGCTCCTTTGGTAAAAGAAAGAGAAGTCATTACCTGGGATACAGAAGATGGTGGACTGATTGCCAGCAAGAATCTCTGCATCGGCAATATTGTGCTGAGAAGCACACCTCTGCCTGACCCTGATCCGGCTCATTTGGTGAATGCCATTATCGAGGCCATTAAGAAGGAAGGTGAAAGGTTGCTAGACTTTAATGAGGAGGTTGAACAATGGCAAAGCCGTGTGCTGTCCCTCAGAAGATGGAACCCTGACCAAAAGTGGCCGGAAGTCAGTACTACTTCCCTACTGCAAACTTCAGGCGAATGGCTGGCACCATACCTGAACAATATCAGAAAGCCGGAAGACTTGAAGAAACTCGATTTAAAAGACATTCTTCACCATAGTCTCAGTTTTGAGCAGCGAAGCCAGCTGAATGAATTGGCTCCTGAAAAGATTGAGGTGCCGAGTGGTTCAAATATCCGACTCGCTTACCGCGATAATGCCGAGGCTCCTATCTTGGCGGTGCGCATTCAGGAAGTCTTTGGTTTAGCTGAAACCCCTAAAATCAATGGTGGAAAACAAGGTGTGCTCATGCATCTACTTTCTCCCGGCTTTAAACCAGTACAGATTACCTCTGACCTAAAAAGCTTCTGGTCTGATGCCTATTTCGAAGTTCGGAAAGAATTGAAAAGACGCTACCCTAAGCATGTTTGGCCAGACGACCCATCGAATGAACCTGCTATTCGGGGAGTTAAGCGGAAGGCGCAGTGAACTGGGTAATTGGTTGATTGGGGAATTAGGAAACTGGTAAATTGGTCAATAGTCAGCAGTCATTGGTCATTGAGGGAATTAATGATCTACAAATGCCTCGATAACCGTCATTCAGAGCGGAATGCAGTGGAACTCAGAAGCCCTGACCAACGTGATTCAGAGCGAAACGCAGTGGAGCGAAGAATCTCCTTGAGTTTGCACCAATATCAACGCCTTTGTTGGTTTTGTGACCAACAAACAGAATACCTTGACTTCAGCTAGCTTGTTGGTGAAAACACCAACAAGGGCAAAGGATGATTCTCCCTCTGAATGACGTTCTAAGGCAACTATCGATAATAGGCCTACTTATTAATCACAGCATTCAGCTCTTCCTCGGTGTAAGCACCATCTTTAGGCTTTTTCGCTCTTAGTGACTTTACTAGTTCTGCTGTGGCTCCGCCACCAGATTTGCCAAAAGCGTTTTTGATATAGGCCATCAAATCAGCAATATCCTGATCGCTCATATCTGGGTTCACATCAATACCAGGCATTTGTGCATTGAACTCATAGCGTGTTCCGCTTACCGTAATCGGGCCCTTCAACCCGTGTAGAAGAACCAAACCTAGTCTTTCAATTGGTCCGCTGATGTAATCTGACTTATCCAACGGAGGTGCTAATCCCTCAATTCCTTTACCTGATGGACCATGGCAAGCCGAACAAGTTCCTCTATAGAGTTGAAGGCCACGAGTTCGGTTATCCATTTCAACCGTAAGCTGCTCATGAATCCAGAATTTCTTGTCTTCTTCTTTGGCGGCAATTACCTCTGCCAGATTAGCAGAAAACGCCTGATTATCTTTCACCTCTGATGAAGCAGCTAACACCTCCAAATTATCCTGCGATGAACTGATGAGTATGTCTTTATAGTATTGGGCAGGATCTCTCTCCAGGATATCGGCAATTACCGGAGCCACATTCAGGGCTTCAACATTGGCCATATTTCCCAAATAGCTCAAAAGATATAAGTCGATAGTCGGGTCAACTCTATTGGCCAAATTGCTGATCATTTCAGCTTCTTCATCCAAAACATCTTCGTTATTCTCCGAAAGCAAAACCAAGGCATGGCTAGCCAGTTGAACATTCTGATGTTGTGCTACTTCAACTAGTAATTCTCTATCAATAAGCCCCATTCCTTCCAAGGCATAAAGGGCGTGCAGACTCTCTACTCCTGCATTTGGCTTCGAGATAATGTCATTTAGTTGTGTTTCAGCCTGAGTCATGTTTTGATGAATGAGTAACTGCTGAGCTCTGTCTCTAACCCATCCATTTTCATGACTCAACCAACTCACCAATTCTTCGGCACTGGCTCCCTTAAATTCAGGAATGGCAGTAAGCTCCTTTTCTGTAGACTTCACCCGAAGTACCCTTCCCATACCAATGATTTTATCCATTCCTCGTTCAGCCAGTCGCTCTCTCAAATAATTGGTCATATAGGCTCCATGCTGAATGATACCTCGGTGCATGTCCACCACGTACATTCCACCATCGGGGCCATTGAAAAGGTTTACAGGTCTGAATCCTTCATCTGTAGCCGCTATAAATTCCTTATCATCATAAGCTTGTCTGGCTGTTGTCATTGAGCCATCAAAGCTCAAATAATTGCGTTTAATGAGATTTACCTCAGGCGCACACACAAATACGTTTTCATTAAAATCCTGAGGGAATTGCCCACCTCGATAAACCAAAGGTCCGCAGGAAGAGGTAACGTTAATCAACATGCTATCAGCATCTAAGACACCTTGCTGATAACCTCTATTCACCAGCGTAGCATGCAAAGGATACACGCGCTGATTTCTTGTTAGAATCTTTCCAATACCATCTTTCGGTTCATAATATTCGTTCTGCGTTAACACATTGGGCAGCACATAATCGCCCATGATTTGCACGGAGTTATTGTTGAAATAGAGTCTACCAAAATTGTCTTTTGTGATACCCCATTGACCTCTGAATGAAGTCGGTTCCTTCAACCAAAC
>JABXIP010000506.1 GCA_013373005.1 Cytophagia bacterium
CGAGTATAAATCGGCTTACACCAAAACCTCCTAGATCGAGAGGTAGTCTGAGTAATTTTCCCTTAATACTGGTGAGCTCAAATTCGGAAATCTTAGGAAGGTCTATGGATTGTGGTAATAAGTCATTCTGCTTTAAATAGGGTAATACCTCATTCGAAATGTATTCTCCACAAACTCTGTGAAAGGGAAACTTCTTTTTCTCGAATAAAGCCACGGAAAAACCTGCCTTCGAAAGCTCGATAGATGATATCAATCCGGCTAAACCTCCCCCTATGACTATAATTTTCTTCAAATTGGCACGAACACTACACTTTATTGACCACTTAAATAAAACGAAAAATTTGTAGTACTTTTTGGTTTAAGTTTAAACCTCTATTTCAAATCAAAATAGGCAAAAAACTATAATATGAGATCAATGAAAATTACTAGAAAAGGCTTAACCAGCCTACTACTTCTGGTGCTGATGATGATTGGAATATCCAATGTAGATGCTCAGAGCAGAAGAGAAAGAAAAAAACAAGAGGAGGAAGCCGCTAAAAAAGCAGCTACTCAGCCGCAAAAAGCTCCAGAGAAAAAAGGCGGTATTCAACCTTTCAGCAAGGTAATTACTAAAGATGCTGAGACTGATGAAGGTTTGTTCAACGTACACAAACTGGAAGATAAGTACTACTTCGAAATATCAGATACACTTCTGAATAGAGATATGTTGATGGTTTCCAGAATTGCTAAAACTGCATCAGGCATTGGTTTTGGTGGTGGAAAAACCAACACTCAAATGCTGAGATGGCAGAAGGAAGGCGATAAAATCCTTTTGAGAATTATCTCAACGGAAATCACTGCTGCAGACTCACTACCAATTGCTGAGGCAGTAGAAAACTCAAATTTCGCTCCTATTTTGGCTTCATTCCCAATTAAGGCAATAGCTAAAGATTCTGCGGGTAGCGTTATTGATGTTACTCCTTTCCTAAACAGCGACAACAAAACCATGGGTCTTCCTGGTTTCTACAGAACTTCTTATAGAGTTACCAGATTGGATAATGATCGCTCTTATATCACCAGAGTAAGTGCATATCCTCAAAACGTTGAGCTAAGACATGTAAAAACTTATTTCGCAGGAAACTCACCATCGTCAAGAGCTGATGAGTCAATCACTATTGAAATGAGCAACTCAATGATTCTTCTTCCTAAGGTTCCTATGCAAAGAAGACTTTATGATAGAAGAGTAGGTTGGTTTGCCAGAGGTACAACTGACTACGGTCTTGAAGCTCAGCAATCTAAAACGGTTGCTTATCTAGACAGATGGAGACTTGAAGTAAGAGACGAAGACATGGACAAGTTCAAGAGAGGAGAGCTTGTTGTGCCTAAGAAACAAATTGTTTACTACGTAGACAGAGCAACCCCTAAGAAGTGGGTAAAATATATTAAGCAAGGAATTGAAGATTGGCAAGTAGCCTTTGAGGCAGCTGGTTTCAAAGAAGCTATTATCGCTATGGATCCTCCTTCTAAAGAAGAAGATCCTGATTGGAGCCCAGAAGATGTTAGATATTCAGTAGTAAGATATTTGGCTTCTCCAATTCCTAACGCTAACGGACCTCACGTATCTGACCCGCGTTCTGGTGAGATTCTTGAGTCTGATATCAACTGGTACCACAACGTAATGACCTTGTTGAGAAGATGGTTCTTTGTACAAACAGCCGCCATCAATCCAATGGCTCAGTCTCCTGAGTTTGATGATGAAGTAATGGGTCGATTGATCAGATTTGTATCATCTCACGAAGTAGGTCACACGCTTGGCTTACCTCACAACTTCGGTTCAAGTAATGCTTATCCTGTAGAGTCATTGAGATCTGCTGAATTTACTCAGAAAATGGGTACAGCGCCTTCTATTATGGACTACGCTCGTTTCAATTATATCGCTCAGCCGGGAGACGAAGGTGTAGCATTGATGCCAAATATTGGTGAGTACGATAAGTATGCTATTTCTTGGGGTTACAGACCAATCCTAGATGCTGACTCTCCAGATGATGAGCTTCCAACTTTGAGAAAGTGGATTGAAGATAAAAAGGGTGATCCTCTTTACAGATATGGCCGTCAGGGTAATGCCAATGACTATACAGCTCAAAGCGAAGACCTTGGTGATGACGCCATGCTAGCAAGTAGCTACGGTATTGAAAACCTGAAAAGAATTATGACCAATCTTCGTGACTGGACTTATGTTACAGGTTCTGATTATACTGAACTTGGTGAGATGTATGGTGAAGTAAGATCACAGTACAACCGTTACATGGGCCATGTTCGCAGATATGTTGGTGGTGTAAAAGAAGATTACAAAACTCCGGATCAGGATGGAATGGTATATACACATGCTCCAAAAGCTAAGCAGAAGGAAGCAGTTAAATTCCTGAACGAGCAACTATTCAACACACCAATGTGGATGTTGGATAATGAAATCCTTGGAAGACTTCAGGATTATGGTGCAGTAGAAGATATGAGAGGCCTACAAGTTTCTACTCTGAATGACCTTTTAGGTTGGGGTAAACTTGGTAGAGTTATCGAAAACTCTGCCCTGAATGGTTCTGATGCCTATTCAATGCTTGAACTGACTGCCGATATCAGAGCAGGCCTTTGGTCTGAGCTAAGAGGTGGCAGTGCTATTGACACTTACAGAAGAAACCTTCAGAGAGCTCACATTGAAAAGCTTGGGCAATTGTTGACTGAAGATGAGCCAGCTTCTAGGTTCGGTAATAGTGTTGATGCTTCTCAGTCAGATATCAGAGCTATCGCAAGAGCTGAGTTGAAAAGCTTACAATCAAGCATTCGTGCTGCTATTCCAAGAACTTCTGACAGAATGAGTAAAATCCACTTGGAAGATGCTTTAGAAAGAGTTAACAGCATCTTGGATCCTAAATAAGAGATTAGTAATACAATAGAAAAGGCTACTCATTGAGTAGCCTTTTTTTATATCAGCCTTTTAAGCTTAATTCTCTTTTTATAGAGCTCTCCGTTTCGCCTAATGATGAGTTCCATTGTAGAGCCAGGAGTACCTCTTAAAAAACCATTGAGTTCAGACATGGAATAGAAGAAGACTGGTTTACCGGAGATGGCAATTATTTCGTCATTCGGTTCCAAGCCTATTGCTTCTGCTGGAGATCCTGGAATGATGGAGGTAACAACATACTCATTCAGATCTTTGCCCTCAGCTACAAAAGTGAAACCGGCACGGTTGAACTTAAACTCTTCTCTGTAATTCTTCTCTTTCTTGAAGTAGGCTACTTCATTCATGTAATCATAAATAATGTTGAATTTTGAGAGCACATCTGAACCAATCGTTCCATGCCTCACCAATACACCATCTTTATCGGTCAATTCTTTTCGAATTCTCCAGTCTTGAGGAAATGATGTAAGAACCTTTCTGAACTTGAATTTTCCACCAATATTGATTTTCTGAACACGACCTATTTTTCCGTCAAGGGTTCCGGTAATACCGCTTCCTAGTGTGTGGTCTAAGGTTTTTTTAGGTAACACAATTTCTTCATGTCTTTCAGCATCAAGGAAAATAGCACTGCTGGCACCCGTATCAATCAGTAAATCAACCTTTACTTTTTTATGACCTCTTTGCTTAACCTGAGTGGTTATATAGGGTCTAAAGTCTTTTACATCAATTTTTACCTTTTTGTATCCTCTTGGAGCCTTGAACTTTGCATGATCATAGAGCCTGATTTTTTCCTCTTCATAATCTATTTCAACAACAAACCTATTGAAGAGCTCTGAGCCAAGAATGCCATGAGCGTTAATCCCAAGCATGCCTTTGATATCAAGGTTGTTTTCGCTCAATACCAGCATAGTTTGCTGGGAGGCTTCTACCCCAGTCATTTTAATATTAAGATCGCTGGCTACTAGTAAATCGGTTACCTTATTGCCATTGGAGGCGTAAACCGGAATTTGACGTGCATTCACCAGGTTGTTTTCCGCAATTACCCATCTATCGAAAATGAGCCCGGATTCAGATCCGGTATCCAGAATAAAATTGAAAGGACCTTTTCCATTAAGAATAATGGGAACAACTATGAGGTTGCTTTCTTCTCTAAAACTAAGTTCAACATAGCTCTTTCCATTTGAGAGAGAGAAACCGAGGGGGTTTTGGGCATTAAGATTAATGCAAAATAAAACCAGGGATACAATGAGCAATTTTCCTTTCATAACTTCGTTGGCTAGGCTACATAAGAACACATACGTTATATGCTCACCCTTAGTTTTGACCGAATATCCTTTTGTAAATCGGTTTCCTGTAAAAAAATTGTGAAAGTAATATAGGAAATAGCAAGAGACTTGCTAATCCGTTCCAGCTTCTGAACTCTACCTCGTCTATTATTTGAGTTTTTTCATTAATTGATTGAAGCGTATGCTTGTGTCTCCAGAAGGTGATTCCAAATGGGAGAATAGTCCCTTCATCTATGAAAAAGTATTCTGTATCTGAACTTCCCTCATCTACAATTTTACTTGTCCAGTTTTGTCGAAAAATGATGAAATTTAGCTCCAGACTGACAATATCACCCTTTTTTGATCCGTCAAACTGCTTGATATTCACTTTTGGAAAGGGTGGTGCGAGCTGAGAGAATAAGTCTTCATTGAAGCCCTCCTTCACGTTTTCCAATGATTGGGCTACATTTGTTCTTAGGGTGAATTTCATTCGATAGCAACTACCTTGTAAACCAGTTTGTTATACGTATTGCAAGATGTTCTTTGTGCGTAACAACCTTGTGCTTATCTTCATTGTTAACCGCCTCAACTTAGATTCATGCATAGAAGCCAATTATGTTGGGTTAAGATTTTTAGGGCAGCCGGTGTGCTGTTCTTGCTTTTCTTAGGCCAGATAGCATACACTCAGGATTTTCAATTCAATAAAACGAAATATGAAAAGGACACTTCCAGGTTTTCGACTGCGAAGAGCTTGTATGATAAAGCTAGAAGCGCGCTAAGCCAGGGAAATGATCAGGTGGCTATTGCGAATTATTTGGCCACTATTGAAGAATATAAGTCGATATACGAGGCTGCTTTAGAAAATGGTGATTATGAACTGGCCACAAGTGCACTTTTAGAAAAGGCAGATGTAGAAAGAAGAATTTATCGGGACGAAACGCCTTACAACACCTTAAATCTTGCTCAGGACTTATTAAAACAACACATACCGGTAGATAATTTCCTTTGGTTCAGAACGTATCTCAGTTTTGGAAGATTATCCCATATTAGGTTTGATTATTACAACGCTACTGATTACCTAGATTCTGCACAGATTCTATACAATAAATCTAATCAGTACGATAGTGCCGACTTCCGAAACCTCTTAGAGTATAAGTTCTACGGATATCTATATTCAAACCAAAGCATCGATACAGTTCAAAAGTATATAGATACCCGATTGAAGTGGGAGAATCTGGAACAAGAAAAGGTGTCAGACCCGGAGGATCTTATTTATCTTCTGGAGGATTATCCAGATATCTTCAGCCTGAAAGGAGAGTATGACATTGCCTTGGCATATGCAATCAACAACTACAAATACTACAATCAGAATAAGGCTGCGATAAGTAGCCCTGAGAGATATGGTGAAGTATATTTTGACTTGTCTTTGGCTTTGTTAAGAAAGGATCAGTTATACAAAGCTCTGGAGATTGCTAATGAGTATCTGAATTCGGATAGAAGCAAACTCAGCACTGAGCAGTATACTGCAATGATTTCTCTTGTAGGAACGATTTATAATGAACTTGGTGAATTCGAAAAGTCTATTTCATATTTTGAGAAGTTCCTGGACATAGATATTTCAGGTATAGATGAGCGAACCCTGCAGAATCACAAAATTGCCAGAGCCACCGCTTTGCTGAATATGGGAATTAACCTTTATCAATTGGGCGATACGGAAAGGGCGATTGAAAACTATGATAGATCATTAAATGAGATGAAATCTATCGTTGAATTTCCCAGCACAGCCCTTATCAATTGCTACCGTTACATTGGAGACTTTTATGTAATAGAAAACCACTGGGATAATGCACTAATTAGCTTCGATAGTGCATTGAGAAACACAGAGCTCAAATATGAAGGGCCTGTTCTGGAGTTCCCAAATACAGATAGTACTTCACGATTTTCTCTGGAGGCTCTTACTATTTTGAAGAAGAAGTCAAAAGCAATCTTTCATAATTACGAGGAAAACCCAAAACGATATCTTGAGTCTGTAATTAATCATGTAGACCAGACACATGAGAGAATTCGAGGTAACAGAGATGATCTGTATAAATCCGATGGAAAGCTTTTCTTGAGCCAGTTTTTTAAGGATCTGTATGAAACGGGGATAGAGGCATCTTATCAACTCTTTCAAATAACAGGCGATGAGCAATATGCCTGGAAAGGGTTCCAATATGCCCAAATGAGTAAGTCTAATCTATTTTTGGAGCAGGAGAAAGATTACAAGGAGTTCACCAGTTCAGACATTCCCTATTCATTAAAAGAAGATTACTATATGGCCACAGGGAGGCTGGATAACCTAAAAGCCATGCTTTTAAATGCTTTAGATAATTCTGTAACAGGAGATTCAGTACTTAGGTTGAGTGACCAGATAATTGAATTAGAGGACAAAACAACATTTTTAAGAGACAGCATATCTCAAAATTATGAAGTAACTAGCTTATCTGATTATCACTATGCAATAATTGACAACATAGACCCCAAGTCTCTTTTGGTTGAATATTTTTATGGTGTAGAGAATATTTATGCATTTGCGATAAACAATAACCAGGATATAATTTTTGAGAGGACACCTAACAATGAGGAGCTTAAGTCTAGCCTGGAGGGCTTTTTAAATATTGTTGCCCTTCCCCCTGATTATGAAAAGTTCGATTCGGATTTGGCCAATTACAGGGTATATGCACAGAATCTTTACAGACTACTTTTGGAACCAGTATTAAGTGATTTGAAAGACACTCCAAAGGAGCTGGTTATTGTTCCTGATGAATTTTTGACCAGGGTGCCGTTTGAAGCATTTCTTATGCAGGATGGTGAAGGTAAGACCTATAGAAACTTTGATTACCTCATTAACAATTTCAATGTGCGTTACCTTATTTCTTCTAATGTGCAGAAGGGAGAGAGAGAACCGATACATAATGACTATCGAATTTTAGGTATTGGGTTTAGCGAATCACAGAATTTAATATCGGACAATGGCAGGGGATATGCTTCTCTACCAGGTACGGAAAGAGAAATTCAGTTTTTGCAGGCTAGCTTCGAAGGGGACTACTATTTAGGTGAAAATGGTTCAAGGAGAAAATTCTTATCAGATGCCAGAAATTATGATATTATCCATTTGGCTGTACATGGCAAGGCAGATAGCACCAACAGGGTTTCATCCAGTTTGATATTCAATGGTTCAGATAGCATTTTAAATACTAACCAGCTCTATCTGGCCAATATTCAGGCCCAGCTAACTGTGTTAAGTGCCTGTGAAAGTGGCAGGGGACAGATTGAGTCTGGTGAAGGCACTTTCAGTATTGCAAGGGGCTTTGCTATTGTGGGGGTTCCAAACGTTGTAATGAGCCTTTGGGAGGTTAATGATAAAACTACATCCTCCCAGATGGTTGAATTCTATGACAACCTTCTTAATAAGAAATATGATTTAAATTCTTCACTAAGACAGGTAAAACTAGACTATATAGAAGAAGGAGATTCTTACTTGAGCCATCCTTATTTTTGGGCCAGCTTCATTCACCTGGGTCAGAATACATCTTTTGAAAGGAGTTTTCTGGAGTCAAACACTTTACTACTAATTCTCGTCTTGACTGCCGGATTACTTTCAACAGGATTGTTCTTAGGATATAAAAAAAGAAAAGGAGTCCAATAGGACTCCTTTTCTCGCGTGCATGTGTGTGATTAGAGAGTTTCTTAATATTTATCTATGATGAAGGCTCTGCCATCAAAGGCACCATTTCCTCTTCTTCTTCCTTGTCTTTCTATTACGACATAGATAGTCAAATCTCCAGCAGTCAGACCATCAATTGGCATATCAGTAGCAAATCTGTATCTTTTTTCTCCGGTTAAATCAGACACCTCACCCCACTGCCAAGATCTTTTTCCTCTAGTATCCATCATTTCCATAGAACCATCAGGAGCATCATTCTCTTCCGGCTTTCTATTAACAATGATAATTGGTCCACTCTCTAAATCTTCAACATTCATTGAAAAGCCCATTTCCTTAAGAAGAGACTCTGCCTTTTCCTTATACTCAGAATTGTTAGTAATAAGGTTAGCCAAACTTCCTAGTGCAGAATCTTCATCTTCGTTTTTCAAATGAGAGAGAGCCAAATACCATTTAGCTTGTTCTCTAAAGCCCGAAAAGTTATTAATTACAGTATTAAGGTTTTTAATCGCTTCTTCTGTTTTTCCTAACTCTAATTGGCTGGCTCCTAAGTAGAAATAATTCATTGCATTAGGTTGTGCAGCCACAAGAGACGTTAACATTTCCTCTGAAGAATAAAAGTCACCGGCATCATAGGCACGGAATGCTTTATCTTCTAAAGAAAGTGTTTCTTCAGCAGCACCCCTCACTTGGCCCATTAGGCTAGTATATGGAGAAAAATGCTGATCGAATAATTCTTGGTCTGAAGGTTGGTTTCCGGAGTCACTCAACCCTATGTAACTAATAGCCGCGATTAGCACGAGGCTAGCAGCAATTGAGATTACTTTCTTCATAACAGTCTGATCTTTGGTTGTTTTTTCTTGTTCAATGGAGTTTTCTAACTCATCGAAAAATCCTTTAATATCTTCACGAGCGTCTTGTCTAACATATAGACGAATCTCTTTTATTTCCTGGAACTCCTGATTAAATGCAGGATCGTTCAGCAGCCTATTTCTAAACGCCCTTTTTTCTTCAGCAGAAAGTCTACCAGACAAATATTCATCGATCAATTCAAAATCACTCATCGTTTTATTCTAAAAGTCTTTTAATTCTTTGAATACACTTGTACTTCAAGTTTTTTACCGTGTTTCCGTTTTTATATCCTAAAATTTCCGCGATTTCATCGTTGGAAAGGTTGTTGAAATAAAAAAGTCTCAAAATATCAGCACACGGGTTTTGGAGGGTTTCAATTACGCTTTTTACCTTTTTTATTCTGGCTTCCGAATCTTGCTTGCCGTCATCTAAATCTTCAAGAAGCAGATGATCTTCGTATTCTTCATTAAAAGAGAGTTTAGAATCTCTTCTAGAATCAGAAAGCAGTTTGTTTTTGCCAATGGAATATAAATAGGTTTTTATCCCAGCGTCATTCATTTCCTCAATAACATCTTCCAGAACGTTTTCATAGAAGGATAGAATAGCATACTGAAAAATGTCTACTGCCTGCTCATGACTGCATTTGTGTGAGTAAGTAATCCACTTGATGAAACTCGGTCTAAACTTCCGATATATTTCTTCTAATGCTCCCTTATCACCAGCCCGAAGCCGCAAGATCAACGAGTTTTCACTCATGCTCTCTTTTCTTTAGTGATTTTAAAGTTGAAATGTCACCCAAAGGAGGGAGAAATTTTTCCAAATTTTTTTTCCGCATTGAATTTTATCGAAAATTTCCACTTATCTGAATATCGAATCTAGGTAAGATTACATGAATAAAAAAAGATTAAAATAATTTGTTTCAAATGGGTGACAATTGATGTCCCAGATCACTAATTCTTACAAGGGTGATGTTATGGGAATGCGATCTTATTATTTGATTGACAACAAAATTCAGTCTCTAGAAGAGCCGGAAGAAAGTCAAAAAAATTTAAAGAAATCTAAATCTGCCTCTATTCTGGCTGACCAGAATGTTTTAGTGGTAGACGATAGCCCTATTAACCTTATTGTTGCTGAAAAGACCCTCTCTAAATTCGGAGCTACATGCTACAGAGCATTATCTGCTAAAGAAGGTCTCAAAGTTTTCAATCAGGAGAAAATTGATTTGGTGTTGATGGACCTTCACATGCCAGTGATTGATGGTTTTAAAGGCACCGATTTAATTAGAGAAACTGAAAAATTCCAAAACGACCCTATTCCAATTATGGCATACACTACTTTCTCTTATGATGAAGTAATGGATGGCATTCGCAATCACAAGCTCGATGGCTATATTGGTAAGCCTTTCACACAGGCTCAAGTGATTGGTTCTATCTTTGAAGTGCTAAGCTTAAAGCAACAGAAAATCAAGCAAGCTTAATCTTATCCAATAACTTACTTTCTATCAATTGTTAATTCAATACCCATAAGCTATTTTTGGCACAAAAAATAAGTAATGGCCAAAGACAGTATCATCTTTGATTTAATCGATCAGGAAAAGGACAGGCAATCAAAGGGCATAGAGCTAATCGCTTCTGAGAACTTTGTATCCAATGAAGTTATGCAGGCAATGGGCTCAGTGCTCACCAATAAATATGCCGAAGGCCTACCAGGCAAGAGGTATTATGGAGGATGCGAAGTCGTTGACGAAATTGAAAACATTGCCATTGATAGGATCAAAGAGTTGTTTGGTGCTGTATGGGCCAATGTTCAACCTCACTCTGGTGCTCAAGCCAATGCCGCTGTAATGTTGGCTTGCTTAAATCCGGGAGATAAGATTCTTGGTTTCGACCTTTCACATGGAGGCCACCTGACTCACGGTTCACCAGTAAATTTTTCAGGTAAGCTTTATCAGCCATTCTTTTACGGAGTTGAAAAGGAAACTGGCCTTATTGATTGGAATAAGGTTGAAGATACTGCAAAGAAGGAAAAACCTCAAATGATTATTTGTGGTGCTTCAGCTTACAGCAGAGACTGGGACTATGCTAAACTCAGATCAATTGCTGATTCTGTGGGGGCCATACTCCTAGCAGATATATCTCATCCCTCTGGACTTATTGCCCGTGGTCTTTTGAATGACCCGTTGCAGCATTGCCATATTGTTACAACAACAACCCATAAAACGCTTCGTGGCCCACGTGGAGGTTTGATTATGATGGGAGAAGACTTCGAAAATCCTTGGGGTCAGAAAACACTTAAAGGACAGGTGAAAATGATGTCTCAATTGCTTGATGGCGGAGTATTCCCTGGTACACAGGGTGGGCCATTGGAGCATGTTATCGCTTCTAAAGCGGTTGCTTTTGGAGAGGCTTTGAGCGATGATTACATGTCATATATTATTCAGGTGAAGAAAAATGCTGCTGTTATGGCTTCAGAATTTGTGAAGAGGGGTTATGACATTATTTCTGGTGGAACGGATAATCACTTAATGTTGATAGACCTAAGATCTAAAGGACTAAGTGGTAAAACAGCAGAATTTGCTTTGGGCGAAGCAGACATAACCATCAACAAAAACATGGTTCCTTTCGATGATAAATCACCGTTTGTGACTTCAGGAATGAGAGTTGGAACTGCAGCTATAACTACTCGCGGTTTAGTTGAAAGTGATATGGAGCGAATTGTAGAGTTGATTGACAAAGTAATTTTAAGTCCTGAAGATCAAAAGACTCTTGCTTCTGTTAAAGGCGAGGTTAACGAATGGATGAATTCATATCCTTTATTTAAAGCATAATTGGCACTAGATCAACTCCGTGATGACGATGAGAAGGAAATGGGTTTCCTGGATCATCTTGAAGAGCTCAGGTGGCACCTGGTAAGGTCTGTCGTTTCTATTGTCGTATTCACTGTTTTGGCCTTTCTGGCAAAAGACTTCTTTTGGGATGTGCTGGTTATGGGTCCAACTACCTCAGATTTCTGGACTTACAGGAAACTCTGTGAAATTGGAGATTTAATTGGTTCTAAGGCTCTTTGTATAGAAGACATGCGCATTGAAGTTCAAAACAGAACGCTGCAAGGTCAATTCCTAATGCATATTAAGTCTTCTTTTGTGGCGGGGTTAGTTTTAGCCTTTCCTTACACTTTCTGGGAAATTTGGAGGTTCGTAAAACCTGGGCTAAGAAATAATGAGAAAAAAGCTTCTAGAGGAGTGGTTGCGGTTGTAACACTCCTTTTTCTAATGGGAGTATTTTTTGGTTATTTCATTGTAACCCCTTTGAGTATAAACTTCCTTTTTAATTATCAGCTCAGCGAGCAAATTCAGAATATTCCGGACATCTCCAATATTTTGAGCACTGTGGCAACTCTGGCTTTAGCTTGTGGTTTGATGTTCCAACTGCCTGTGGCTTCTTACATGCTATCAAAGGCAGGGATAATCACTCCCGAATTAATGAAGCGTTTTCGCAGACATGCTATTGTGGTAATTTTAATAGTGTCTGCAGTAATTACTCCTCCTGATGTTTTTAGCCAGATTCTAATTGCATTGCCATTAACCGGGTTATATGAGATAAGTATCATCATTTCAAGAAGGGTAAATAAGAAGAGAGACCAAGAACTTTACGAATCATGAGAAAAATAGGAATTGGAGGAGACCATGCTGGCTTCGAATACAAGCAAAGGATAAAGCAGATACTTATCGATAAAGGATTTGAGGTTACGGATTTTGGTCCGGACTCAGACGCTTCTGCCGATTACCCAGATTATGTACACCCTCTTGCTTCGGCTGTTGAGAGTGGTGAACTAGAGTTGGGCATTGCTATTTGCGGAAGTGGAAACGGGGTATGTATTACCGTAAACAAGCACCAAGGCATTAGAGGAGCTCTGGCATGGAATACCGAATTGGCTGCACTAGCTCGCCAGCATAATGATGCTAATATTATTTGCATCCCTGCAAGATTCATTGATTTTGAGTTGGCTACAGAAATTGTTGATACCTTCTTGCATACTGACTTTGAAGGCGGCAGACACCAGAGAAGAGTAAGTAAAATAGCCTGTCAGTAGAGCGGGCTTAAATACAAAACAGCCAGCATAAGAATCAGTAGCCCACTGAATGTTAGCTCTGCCAACCATTTTCTCCTTACTCCAAGAAGGTGTTCAGTTGTGAAATAACTTAAAGCTAAAATCAAAACGTTGGCGCTACTGGCAGATTGATTGGATTGGAAAGCAAGCGTTAAAATTCCGAAGAAGCCTATCCAGGTAAAGACCCTCTTAACGGTAATCTGAATATTGGTCATTCCCATTCCAGCCAAATTGCCGACACTAGATTTTAGACTGATAAGAATTGGAATAGATAGGCCTATAACCAGGTTGGTAAGCCAATCCTTTTCGAACCTGAACCTCAAAAAACCTTCCGCATATCCTTTCCAAAATTCACCCCCCTGTTCTGAAAACACAAATGGTAGCCAGGCAATGATTAATATCATCAAGAAGCCCCATAGCAGAAGTAAGTACCTTCGGCCTACTGTACCTGAGTAGAAGAGAAATAGAAGAAGAATCAGTATTAAATACCAGGCAAAAGGGGCATGAATTAAACTTGCAATTGCAAGGGTGCAACCCAGACTAAGAACCTTTTCATCGCTATTCCTGAACCTCAGGTGTTGTTGTAAAAAAGCTATACTTATGAGTAGGCCGGTTGTACCTATGAGTTCTGAGGAGACGAAATAATTGTCTAAATCAAAACCAAGAAGAACAATGTACAGAGCTGCTGGTATATAGGTGTTTTCTTCAAAAGCTGAATTTCTTATCAGAATGGCATTCAGCAATGTGGCATTCCAAAGAATAAAAATGGAAGCAAAAAGAGCATTGAGATAACTGTTACTCAGAATAAATGAGAGCCCTGAAGAAAGGAGCTGATAAACTGGTCCTGCACTTTCGTTGAATAGACTTTCTAAACCCAGAATTTGGACTTCGGAGAAACCTACTTCAGGTTGAATGATAAGAAATACGAGTAGGCGCGTAATCAGTATGATAAGCACGAGCCCGAACACTCTAAAGGGGTCATTCTGTCTGAAATAGCTGAGCAACGATTATGAAATTAGTATGGAGCTAAGGTATAAAATGCAAAGGAAGGAAAATCAATCAATAAATCAGATATTTGCACAATGGCTACGAAAAGACAGCAAAAGTTTTCAAAACTCATCAAAGAAGAGATCAGTAAAATCTTCCATCTTCAATTCTCGGGTGACTTTATTGGTAAACTGGTTACCATCACCGATGTAGAGATGAGCCCCGATTTAGGCTTCGCCAAGATATTTGTTAGTGTGTTTCCAGTCCTCCATTCCGATGACGTGGTGGAACATATTGAGAAGAATAAATCAAAAGTCAGAGGGGCTTTGGGGCGTATTATTGGAAAAGAAGTGAGAGTGATTCCCGAATTGGCTTTCTTTTTAGATAGTACTGCCGAACAGGCCTCTAGAATAGATAGCCTAATTGATTCGTTAGATATTCCGGACCCAGACCCAACTGACGAAGAAGATTGAACGTCTCCACTTTCATAGCAAACCGATACTTTATCGCTTCCAAAAAGAAGAACTTTATTCAGGTGCTATCATGGATTTCCATGTTTGGTGTAGCCATTGGCACCATGGCCCTCATTGTTGTTCTTTCGGTTTTTAATGGGCTCGGAGAGGTTCTTGAAACGGTGTATTCCAGCTATGATGCTGATTTCAAAATTGTACCCAAAGAGGGAAAATCTTTTTCATTTACTTCTGAACAGCTCGATGAAATAGCCGAATTACCCGGTGTGCAATCTTTTTCCAAGGTAATCGAAGATCATGCAGTAGCTGTTTATAGAGATCAGCAGGCGGTAGTTGCCTTGAGGGGCATTGAAGAGACTTATATTCAAACGAATAAGTTGGATACCTTCCTGCTAAGAGGAGAGGTCAAAATAAAAGAAAACGATAGAAACTTAGCGGTTCTTGGTGCCGGCTTGGCTTACGAATTAGGGGTAATTCTTGACAGCAGGTCTGTTGATTTAGAACTCATTTACCCAAGAAACCTAAGGCCTGGGGCTATGCTCAGCACCAACTCGGTGAGAAGAGTAAGACTTGCTCCAATAGGGGTGATCAGTATCGATGCTGCTATAGACGAAAGTCTGCTGATTACTTCGCTGGATGCGGTAAGCCGAATACTAGACTACGATAATCGATATACGGCTGTAGAAGTTTACCTAAATGAGGACGCTAACCCATCTTCAATCGAAAAGCAGCTTCAGCTAGTTTCCGGTAATGGTTTTGATATTCTAGATAGTAACGAGCAACATGGAGACCTTATCAAAGTGGTGAAGTTTGAAAAGTTGTTTACTTACCTGGCACTTAGCTTCATTACCCTGATTGCCTCATTCAATATCTTCTTTTCTCTTTCTATGCTAGCCATTGAAAAGAGAAGAGATATGGCCGTTCTTTTCGCAGTTGGTGCACCAGCTAAACTGATTAAGCAAATATTTTTCAAGCAGGGGATGCTTATTGCCTGTATAGGAGCCATATTCGGAATGATTTGCGGATTACTGCTCTGCTACCTTCAAGATAAATATGGGTTGGTGGGTTTAGGTATGGCCAATGCGGTGGTTCAGGCTTACCCGGTGAAAGTAATTTGGACAGACGTTGTTCTAGTAGCTGTGAGCATTGCCCTAATTACAATAGCCACTTCATATAGGCCGGCTCTTTTGGCCTCTCGGATTAACCCCATCGAGTTTCTGGATTAAATATTTATTAGGTCATCTTTCCTTTTTTGAGAATAGACTAAAAGCATTAATTTGCGCATCGGTCTATAGAAAATGAAGGTATCTACAGCTCAACCCTTTCAATTAATTTACTCCCTTTATCAGCATGAATATCTTGGATATCTATTTGAATCCTTTGTGGTTCAGTTAGATGATAAAGGTAGGCTAACGCTTCAGCATCAGAATATTTCATCTAAGAACGCACCAGAGTTTGCTTCCGGGCTTGATGAAAATGATTACAAACTCATTAAGCTCATGGATGAAATTCAACAAGATTCTGTGGTGCTCAAGTTTTATAAGAAAAAAGTTAAGCCTGAAGAATTCTTTTTTAAGATCTACGATAAGGAAAAAGGGGATAAAATTCTTCAGGAGTCAATAGAGCTATACCTGGAAATTAGAAGAGCTAAAATATTAGCCCTTCTGCACGGGAAAATGATCTTCGAAATGGGTCGTGATGGTGAACCGGCCTGGAAGCAAATTCATTGGCAGGAAGAAAAGGCCTCAGTATTATTCCATTTTAGAAGAAACGAAGAGAATACACACTATTTCCCGACCATCAAACTTCATGGAGAAAAGCTGGAGTGGCAATATAAAGGCTCCTATCTGGTTTGCAGAGAGCCCGCTTGGATGGTGGTAGAAGATAAGCTGATTAGCTTTGAAAAGAATGTGGATGGCAATAAGCTGAAACCCTTCCTGAGTAAAAAATTCATTGTCATTCCCCAGAAGGTTGAGGAGACCTATTACGAGAAATTTGTCACCCAACTGGTGGCCAGCTTTGATGTTTATGCCAAGGGTTTTGAGATAAATTCCGAA
Organism: Cytophagia bacterium; assembly: GCA_013373005.1. Taxonomy (GTDB): domain Bacteria; phylum Bacteroidota; class Bacteroidia; order Cytophagales; family Cyclobacteriaceae; genus Roseivirga. The sequence goes on from JABXIP010000506.1 coordinate 16,380, forward strand.
CGCTACGAGACTCAACCTGTGATCAATTTCTCAGAACTTGTTCAAGCAACTAATGGAACACTCTTTGAAAATGGGAGTGGTCAAAATGGGAATCATTCGGAAGATGATTCTAAGATTCTTTTCAAACTGGGCTTCAAATATGGGCCATATCAATTCGGCTATGAAAAGCAGTCAACCGCTTCTGTAAAGCTTGAAAAGAGCAATGGAAGTTATGTTTTCCACAAAGTGAACAGAGACTCAAAGCGAGAGGTAGAAACTGCCGGAGAACTACAAAAGAGAGGACTGAAATTTCAAAACGGCAGAGCAACCATGACTCGTGCCCAGGCCTTCAATTGGTTGAATGAGAATGCAGAATTCTTTGCAGAGAAGGGCATCATTGTGCATCAAACAGATGCTGAAAAAAAGAAGTACTTCGTTGGTGAGTCCAAGTTGGAAATTAAGGTTGAAGAAGGAATCGACTGGTTCGATATCAAAGCCATCGTTCGTTTTGGCGATTTTGAGATCAGTTTTCAGGAACTCAGAAAACTCATTAATAAGCAGAAAAGAGAGGTTAAGCTCCCAAACGGAGAAGTGGCAGTTATTCCAGAAGCATGGATAAAAGACTATGCGGAGCTCTTCGCTTTTATGGAGGAAACCGATGATGATAAGACCTTGAGACTTAGAAGGCATCATCTTTCGCTCATTCAAGACCTTCAAAATGGTAACCTCGCCCAGGTAACCATGGACCGTAAGCTTCAGAAGCTGCAAGACTTTGAGGAAATAGAAGACTATGGCGTGCCTGAAAGCTTTAACGGAACCCTAAGACCATATCAAAAGGCTGGGTATAATTGGATGCGCTTTCTTTCGGAGTACAACTTTGGCGGATGCTTAGCGGATGATATGGGATTGGGAAAAACTGTACAGACGCTGGCTCTGCTACAAGCTCAAAGTGAGCACTCTTCTGGTCAGGCGTCATTGTTGGTTATGCCAACCTCCCTCATTTATAACTGGCAGCTAGAAGCATCTAAGTTTACACCAAACCTCAGAGTCTTGGTTTATACCGGTACTAACCGAGATAAAAATGCTGAGCAATTTGCCAATTATGATCTGGTAGTTACCTCTTACGGTATCACCAGAATAGATATAGACATACTGTCGAGCTATTATTTCAATTATGTAATTCTCGATGAGTCGCAAGCCATTAAGAATCCAGATTCATTGATTGCTAAATGCGTGGGTGATCTAAAATCGCGCTACAGACTAATTCTTACGGGTACACCTCTGGAGAATAGCACTTTCGATCTGTGGTCTCAAATGAGCTTTATCAACCCGGGGCTATTGGGTAGTGCCAAGTATTTCAAGAATGAATTTCAGCTGCCAATCGAAAAGAGGGGCGACATAGAAAAAACACGCAAGCTCAATGTCATTATTAAGCCATTCATACTTAGAAGACAGAAATCGCAGGTAGCCAAAGACCTCCCGGAAAAATTTGAGAGTGTAAAATACAGCCAAATGACTCCTGAGCAGGAGGAAAAGTATGAGGAGGTAAAATCGCATTATAGAAATCAGATTCTCGATACCATAGAGAAGAGTGGTATCAAAAAATCACAACTGCTCTTACTTCAGGGTTTAACCAAGCTGAGGCAAATTGCCAATCACCCAAAAATGGTTGAGCCTGATTTTGATGGTGGTTCCGGTAAAATGGAAGACATCACTTACATGATTGAGTCTGCTATTAGTGAAGGCCATAAAATCCTTGTATTTAGTCAGTTTGTGAAACACCTCAGTTTGGTAAGGGCTTATTTGGAAGACCAAAAGATTGAATTTGCTTATCTCGATGGTTCAACAAAAGACAGACAGGCACAAGTAGAGAAGTTCCAGCAGAATGACGACATTAAAGTATTCTTGATATCGCTGAAAGCTGGAGGCTTAGGGCTGAACCTTACCAAAGCAGATTATGTGTTCTTACTAGACCCATGGTGGAACCCGGCCATTGAAGAACAGGCCGTGGATAGAGCACATAGAATTGGACAAGTAAATACAGTGTTCACGTACAAATTCATTACCCGAAATACTGTGGAGGAGAAGATTTTGGC
>JABXIP010000344.1 GCA_013373005.1 Cytophagia bacterium
AATATGGTTCAATGCTCCGGCTGAGGTTTTCATGGCGTCAGCTCCTAACTGAGCAGTTCCTCTACTAGGCACCACAATGGCATGGGCTCCGGCACATTCAGCGGTTCTGGCAATCGCGCCAATGTTACGCACATCTGTTACACGATCAAGGATAACCAAAAGAGGTGTTTCGCCTTTTCCGTAAGCTTCTGAGATTACATTGTCTAGAGAGGCGTAAACCACAGAAGACAAGTAGGCCACAACACCTTGATGGTTCTTTTTGGTAAGCCTATTCAGTTTTTCAACAGGTACTTTTTGCACTGGTACAGAATAAGCCTTGGCTAAACTCTGAAGCTCCAGAATCAACTCATTTTTAAGGTCTTTCTGAAGGAGTATTTTGTCTACCTCCTTACCCGCTTCTATGGATTCAATAACGGCCCTGGTGCCGTAGATAAAATCAGTGGATTGATTTGGCTTCATTCAATTATTCTTCCGGTTCGCCACTGAGATACTGCACGCATCCAGCTTTCTTTATAGCGATTACCTCTTATAAGTTTGTATTTGGTGATTCCATCTTCATATAAAATATCGAAGATGAATCTTATTCTTCCTCCTTCTTCCGATGGGTATACCCATAGTTCGGTTTTTTCATTTCTGAAAACCTGAAGTGGATTACCGAAAACCTGGTAAACCATACCTCTATCGGTTTTCCAACCTGCCCTGTCTTCTGAAAAGAGTCTGGCAGATTTTCTAAGCCTGCGGTAGTAGAATTTGATAAAGTCTTTGGCTACTCTTTCATTAGAAGAGATGGTGTTGTTTACAAACTCCTCGAATGCCTCACGGGTATTGTCAGAATTGCGAAGTTGCTTGTACTCATCGTTGGTACTTACAAAAATAAGTGGCTTAACCATTTCTGAATATTCTCCGAAGTAAGGAAAGAACTTATCGGACACGAGAATTTTGTATTCCAGATCAGGATAGTTAGAAGCTTTAATGGTGAAGAATCCCTCATTATAAAACTCGAAAACCTCTCCTTCAGTGGTGCTAATAAGAGTATCCAATGGAGAAATGGCTGGTTCATTGATGTTGGTTTCATCGAATGGAGGCAAAGCTATCCCAAGGTTATTTTCTACACCCGTTATTTCATAGTTCAACGATTCGCCAAAAGGGTTTACCAGTCGGACTGGGTGGTTGCGATTAATGTATCTGGAGAAGAATGGTATCTCTTTGTCTTGTTCGAAAATAAGGAATGGAGTAGGCTTGATGTCACTCGCAACCAAAGGAACATCTAGATAAAAGTGCTCATCTTTTACACCGTTGTAAATATCTATAACCAAAAGCTGGTCATTTTCTTCTTTTTCAAATTCCAGCTCATAGGTGTATTGTCGGAAGGCAATATCAATGACCTGGCTGGTATCGATTCTTACGCCACCGCCAAGCTTCTTTTCATCGATATAGCTGCTTCGGATATCATAGCTCAGGGTGTAGTCAGAAATTCTCACATTACCATTGTTGAGCATAAAGTTGAAATAGACCTTGTATTGGTTGCCTTTAGCAGCCACCTGATGTCTCACTAAAAACTCATGCTCCTGGTCATAGAGGTAGCTCAATTCAGCAGAACTCATGCGTTGTTGCGCTAAGGCAGCGAAACTACTGAGGAGTAAAAAGCAAGAGATGAAGAATTTCATAGATAAGCTTTATTTCAAATTTAAGAGAAATGCGCTTCTGACTAACAAATTTGAGTGAATTCGGCAGATTCCCCTAATTTTGGCCAAAATTTCAATATGGCTACCTACACCACCGAAATAGCATCAGACAGTATTCCATCAGATAATCCCATTCACCAACGTTTGTTGCAGGCCTATTATTTGGCCAAACCATACGTTAAAGGCGATTTATTAGAGCTTGGTTGTGGTGAAGGAAGAGGGGTAGAGCTCTTGAGCCCTTTGGCAGACAGTTACCTGGCGCTAGATAAAATTCAGGAGGTGATTGACAGACTGAAAGAAAAATATCCGAATGTAGCCTTTGAGCAAGCTGTATTTCCTCCGTTCAGCAAGCTGGCAGATAATAGCTTCGACTCTATTGTGAGCTTTCAGGTAATTGAGCATGTGAAGAATGATGCAGGCTTTCTGGCTGAAATTTACAGAGTGCTGAAACCGGGTGGAGTGGCTGTGCTCACTACTCCGAATATCAAGAAGACACTTACTCGTAACCCGTGGCATGTGCGTGAATACACAGCGCAGGAGTTAACCGATTTGGCTTCGAAATACTTCTCCAAAGTGACCATGAAGGGTGTGGGTGGAAATGAAAAGGTGATGGAATATTATGAGCAGAATAAGAAATCTGTTGAGAAAATCACCCGATTCGATATTTTCAATTTGCAGTACAGGCTGCCGGCTCCATTGCTCAGAATTCCTTACGACATTCTAAACAGAATCAATCGCAATAAGCTCAATACTTCAAATACCGGTTTGGTAGCAGAAATCACTCATAATGATTATCTGTTGGTTGAAGATGGAGATAAGGCGTTGGACTTGTTTCTGATTCTAGAAAAGTAATTGAATGCACTCCACTGGTTTGCATATGTTGTGCGGGCCTATTTTAGTATGAATAGTCCTTATCTATTCTTTGAGGCCTTTGTTGGTCTTGTGACC
>JABXIP010000393.1 GCA_013373005.1 Cytophagia bacterium
CCAACCGTACCTCCGAAGTTCATCGGAAATTTTGGTGGCTCTTCGCTTTGCTTAATTGGCCCAAAGTTACTCTCGAACTTGTCGATATTGTCCTTCAGTGCATAAAGCAAGCGCTTGGCGTGTTCAGGAGTGATCACGATTCTAGACTTTACCTTGGCCTTAGGCACTCCGGGCATCATCTTAATGAAATCGATCACAAACTCGCTGTTAGAGTGAGCAATCATCGCCAAGTTCACATACTGACCTTCGGCAATTTCTTCCGAAAGTTCGATGTTCAACTGGTTCTGTTGTTTTTGCTCGTCTTTTTCAGCCATGGCTTAAAGTTCTACTCTTTGTTCTTCTGAATGATAAGCTTCCTGGGCTGCTTCAAGCTGCTCTAGCTCTTCTTTGCTACCTACAATCAGATCATCATACTCTCTCATTCCTGTACCGGCAGGGATCAAGTGTCCAACAATTACGTTTTCTTTCAATCCGTTCAATGTATCAGCTTTACCTTTAATAGAGGCTTCACTCAATACTTTGGTAGTTTCCTGGAATGATGCTGCAGAAATGAAGCTATCTGTTCCCAAAGATGCCTGGGTAATACCCTGCAACTTAGGTTGAGATACTGCAGGCTGAGCATCTCTCACTTCAACCAATTTCAGGTCACGTCTTCTCAAGCTAGAGTTCTCATCTCTAAGATCTCTTGGCGTTACAATCTGACCTGGTTTAAGGTTTTCAGAATCACCTGCTTCAGATACAACCTTCATGTCAAGTATAGAGTCGTTCTCTTCCATGAAGACGAACTTATCTACTGTTTGACCTGGAAGGAATTGAGTATCTCCAGCATCGATGATTTCAACCTTCTGCATCATTTGCTTCACAATTACTTCAATGTGCTTATCATTGATTTTCACACCTTGAAGTCGGTATACTTCCTGAATCTCGTTCACCAAGTATTCCTGTACAGCGGTTGGTCCTTGAATGTTCAAGATATCGTTCGGAGTGATGGCACCATCTGACAATGGATAACCAGCTCTAACAAAGTCATTGTCTTGAACAAGGATGTGCTTAGAAAGTGGCACCATGTATTTCTTCTTCACACCGTCCTTAGACTCAATGAAGATTTCACGGTTACCTCTCTTAATACCTCCGTAAGTTACTACACCATCGATCTCAGAAACTACTGCCGGGTTAGAAGGATTTCTAGCCTCGAACAATTCTGTTACCCTAGGAAGACCCCCGGTAATATCTCTCGATTTACCCATGGTTCTAGGAATCTTAGCCAATGGTTGACCAACTTTAACTTTATCTCCTACATCTACTGACAAGTGAGCTCCAACAGGAATATTGTAAGACTTAGAATCGTCTTTATAATTTACAATAACCGCAGGGTTCTTGTTCTTGTCTTTAGTATCTGTAATTACTTTTTCTCTGTGACCAGTCTGCTCATCAAACTCCTCTTTGAAAGTGATACCTTCTTCGATAGCATCGAAATCGATAGTACCATCAAATTCTGAAAGGATAACGGCATTATATGGATCCCACTTACAAAGCTCCTGACCCTTCTCTACCTTATCTCCTTCTTTCACCTTCAATACAGCACCGTAAGGTACGTGGTTAGAGATGAGCACTTTCTTAGACTTAGGATCAATCACCTGAATTTCACCAGTTCTACCCATTACGATGTTGATTTTGTTACCATCATCATCAGTAGTAGGAAGTGATCTCAATTCTTCGAACTGAATAACACCATCGAACTTAGCTTGGATCATCGCATCAACAGCAATGTTCGAAGCAGTACCACCCACGTGGAAGGTTCTCAATGTAAGCTGAGTACCTGGCTCACCGATTGACTGAGCTGCGATAACACCTACAGACTCACCTCGTTGTACCATTTTGTTGGTAGAAAGGTTTCTTCCGTAACACTTACCACAAACACCTCTCTTAGACTCACAAGTCAATACAGATCTGATTTCTACATCTTCAATTGCCGACTCATCTAACTGCTCAGCAATTTTCTCAGTGAATTCTTCACCAGAAGCAATAATCAACTCTTCAGTAATTGGATCGTAGATATCGTGAACAGATACTCTACCCAATACTCTTTCAGAAAGAGCTTCTACAACATCTTCGTTGTCTTTAAGGGCAGAAACTGTCAAACCTCTAAGCGTTCCACAATCTTCTTCGTTCACTACACAGTCTTGAGCAACATCTACCAAACGTCTGGTTAGGTAACCAGCATCCGCTGTTTTCAAGGCAGTATCTGCAAGACCTTTACGTGCACCGTGAGTTGAAATAAAGTACTCTAGTACATCCAAACCTTCTTTAAAGTTTGAAAGAATCGGGTTTTCAATAATAGCTCCCACAGAACCTGCAAGGTTTTTCTGTGGCTTAGCCATCAGACCCCTCATACCACCAAGCTGACGAATCTGCTCTCTTGAACCACGAGCTCCTGAGTGCATCATCATGTAGATTGAGTTGAAACCTTGACGGTCTTCCTCCATCTCCTGCATCAATCCGTTAGTCAATCTGGTATTTACACGAGTCCAGATATCAATTACCTGATTATATCTCTCATTGTCTGTGATAAGACCCATTAGGTAGTTTTGCCATACAGCATCAACTTCCTCTTTGGCGCTTTCGATTAGACCGTCTTTGTTCTCTGGAATGTGAATATCATCAAGACCCATTGAAAGACCACCTTGGAAAGCTGTCTGGAAACCAAGTTCCTTGATGTCATCAAGGAATCTGGCGGTTTCTGCAATACCACAGATGTTCACTACATTTTGGATGATCTTCTGAAGCTTCTTTTTAGTCAAAAGCTCATTCACAAAACCTACTTGCTCTGGAACAGTTTGGTTGAACAATACTCTACCTGCTACAGTCTCAATCATCTTCTCAACCAATTCTTCATTCTCACGAACTTTGGTCTTCACATGAATGTAAGCGTGCTTAGAAAGCTTGCCCTCGTTCATAGCGATGATTACCTCTTCTGCAGAGTAGAATCTCATTCCCTCACCTTCTACCTTCAATTCTTCGGTAGATCTTCTGCCTTTGGTTACGTAGTAAAGACCCAAAACCATGTCTTGAGAAGGTACTGTAATAGGCGCACCATTCGCAGGGTTAAGGATGTTGTGTGAAGAAAGCATCAACATGCTGGCTTCTAGCACTGCATCATGCCCTAGTGGCACGTGTACCGCCATCTGGTCACCGTCAAAGTCAGCGTTAAAGGCTGTACATACAAGCGGGTGCAACTGGATAGCCTTACCTTCAATCAGTTTTGGTTGGAATGCCTGAATACCTAGTCTGTGCAACGTAGGAGCACGGTTAAGCAATACAGGGTGTCCTTTCAATACGTTTTCAAGGATATCCCAAACCACAGGATCTTTTCTGTCAACAATTTTCTTAGCCGACTTCACTGTTTTAACAATACCTCTCTCAATCAGCTTTCTGATAATGAATGGTTTGAACAGCTCAGCAGCCATATCTTTTGGAAGTCCACACTCATGGAGTTTCAATTCAGGACCTACAACGATTACTGAACGACCAGAGTAGTCAACCCTTTTACCCAAAAGGTTCTGACGGAAACGACCTTGCTTACCTTTAAGCATATCACTCAAAGATTTCAAAGCTCTATTACCATCTGATCTTACAGCGTTAACTTTTCTAGAGTTATCGAAGAGTGAGTCAACAGCCTCTTGAAGCATACGCTTTTCGTTTCTCAAAATCACCTCAGGTGCTTTGATATCGATAAGACGCTTCAAACGGTTATTTCTGATGATTACTCTTCTATATAGATCGTTCAAATCTGAAGTAGCGAATCTACCTCCATCCAATGGCACCAATGGTCTCAATTCCGGTGGAATAACCGGTACCATTTTGATGATCATCCACTCAGGACGGTTCTCAATTCTGGTTTTTGCATCACGGAAAGCCTCAACAACTCTCAGTCTCTTCAAGGCTTCTGCCTTTCTTTGCTGAGAAGTATCAGTTGCAGCTTGGTGACGAAGTGCATAAGACATTTCGTCCAGCTTCAATCTTGAAAGTAGCATCTCAAGACCTTCAGCACCCATTTTTGCAATAAATTTCTGTGGATCGTCATCATCCAACATTTGGTTCTCACGAGGAAGCTTATCCAGGATATCCAGATATTCATCTTCAGTTAAGAAGTCCATGTAGCTGATGCCTTCTTCTTCCTTGATACCCGCCTGAACAACCACGTATCTCTCGTAGTATATAATTTGATCAAGCTTCTTGGTTGGCAAGCCAAGTAGGTATCCAATTTTATTTGGAAGAGATTTGAAGTACCAGATGTGAGCAACAGGAACCACCAATTCGATGTGTCCCATTCTTTCTCTACGAACCTTCTTCTCTGTTACTTCAACACCGCAACGGTCGCAGATAATGCCTTTATATCTGATTCTCTTATATTTTCCACAATGACATTCCCAGTCCTTCACAGGACCAAAGATTCTTTCACAGAACAATCCACCCATTTCAGGCTTATAAGTTCTGTAGTTAATCGTCTCCGGCTGGGTTACTTCACCATGTGAAGACTCCAGGATAGATTCCGGAGAAGCCAAGCTAATAGTGACTTTGTTAAAGTCTGTGTTAAGTTTTCTATTCTTTTTAAATGCCATAGCTTTTTTGATTCAATTGTTGTGGCCGAAGCCAATTAAATACGCCTTAGTCTAAAGTAATTTCTAGAGCCAAACCTCTCAATTCATGAACCAATACATTGAATGATTCAGGAATGTTCGGCTTAGGAATTGAATCGCCTTTAACGATCGCTTCATAAGCTTTAGCTCTACCGATTACATCATCAGACTTCACAGTCAAGATCTCTTGAAGCACGTGAGAAGCTCCGAAGGCCTCAAGTGCCCAAACCTCCATCTCACCGAAACGCTGACCACCAAACTGAGCTTTACCACCCAATGGTTGCTGAGTAATCAATGAGTAAGGTCCGATAGATCTGGCGTGCATCTTATCATCAACTAAGTGACCTAGTTTCAACATGTATGCTACACCTACTGTTACCGGCTGGTCGAATTTCTTACCTGTCAAACCATCGTACAAGTAAACACGACCTGCTTTTGGAAGACCTGCAGCACTTAACTCTGCATCTACCTCTTCCATGCTGGCACCATCGAAGATTGGAGTAGCATAACGCTTACCAAGTTTCTCTCCGGCCCAAGCCAAAACAGTTTCATAGATTTGACCAATGTTCATCCTTGAAGGTACACCTAGTGGATTCAATACGATATCCATTGGAGTACCATCCTCTAGAAACGGCATATCTTCTTCTCTAACAATTCTGGCAACAACACCTTTGTTACCGTGACGACCCGCCATCTTATCAC
>JABXIP010000386.1 GCA_013373005.1 Cytophagia bacterium
CTTGGGGAAGTCATAAACGCTGTCCAGACGCATTCCAACACCCCACTCAGCATCCATGGCAATGGCGAGTGGCACTTTGGCCACAGATTGATATTCATTGTTGAGTCTGGCTTGTCTGTAGGGGCCACCTTGGAAGAAGATAAGCCCACCAATATTATATTGCTGTATGAGTTCTTTTATCTCATCTACATGCTTTTGATCTCTATTGGAGTAAGCAGCTACCATGAAAAGCTGACCTAATCGCTCTTGCGGAGTGAGTGCATTAAACACACTATCAGCCCATTGCTGCTGGGCCACCGTATCAATTTTATGATAGAATTTCTGGGCAGAAAGTTGACCAACTATTATAACTAAAAATATAGTGAAGAGGGTAACTTTTTTGAACATCAGGGCGTTAGGCTTTTAGTAAGAGCAAATAAACTATATTTTTACGTATTAACAGAACGCCAAGAAGGCTGTATTGATATAATGAACTTACCAGGACTATTCAAAAAAGCTAGATATCAGAAATTTCACCTTGAGCCGAGATACTATGATCCGATCAAGGAGGACATTGAAAATCGTACTTCCCGTATCAAAGCTGAAATGGGTTTATCAGATACCGAAGTAATAGATCCTGGCTATAGATCCAGAATTGAAGGTTCCTTCAGAAAGAATATGAAACATGCCACTGGGAATGGGGTAGATCAGACCATTTTGCTTCGCTTGCTCATTATGGTGATTCTCGTTTTTATGATCGGAGGCTACGTTTACTTTGGTAAAGAAATCTTTTATCTGGTCTTGCTAATCATTCCATTCTATCTTTGGAAGCGTTTAAGAAAATAGCGCCCAAAGTTTAGATGTCCGACATAATAAAATTACTTCCTGATAACATTGCGAATCAGATTGCTGCCGGTGAGGTTGTTCAGCGGCCTGCCTCTGTAGTGAAGGAATTGTTGGAAAATTCTATCGATGCCGGTTCTACGGACATCAAGCTTATTGTTAAAGATTCAGGAAAGGCCCTCATTCAGGTAGTAGACAATGGCAAAGGCATGTCGCACATAGATGCGCGAATGTGCTTTGAGCGCCATGCTACATCCAAAATTCGTACAGCAGATGATTTGTTCGCCATAAAAACCATGGGTTTCCGTGGTGAGGCTATGGCCTCTATTGCGGCTGTTGGCCAGGTGGAGCTGAAGTCTAAAAGGGAGGAAGACGAACTCGGAGTGATGATTCAAATTGAGGCTTCAGAGTTCAAAAAGCAGGAGCCTGTTTCAACTCCGGTGGGTACTTCCACTTGCGTGAAGAATCTGTTCTTCAATGTGCCGGCCCGAAGAAATTTCCTCAAGTCGAATGCTGTTGAAATGCGACATATAGTCGATGAATTTCAGCGTGTTGCACTGGCAAACCCTGAAGTAGGCATGTCTCTATATCAGAACGATTTGGAGATGTATAAACTAGCAGGAGGAAAACTCAGCAAAAGAGTGGTTGGCCTTTTCGGGAAGAAGTATCAGGACCAAATGGCGGCCTGCGAGGAAGAGACTGATTTGTTGAAAGTCTATGGTTATGTAGGAAAGCCGGAGTTTGCCAAGAAAACCAGAGGAGAGCAATTTTTCTTTGTGAATAACAGGTTCATCAAGAGCAATTACCTCAACCATGCCGTAATGACGGCCTTTGAAAGCCTGCTTCCAGAAGGAAGCTATCCTTTCTACACCTTGTTTATCGAAATCGATCCGAAGCACATAGATATCAATGTTCACCCAACCAAAACGGAGATCAAGTTCGATGATGAACGCACCGTTTATGCTGTGGTGAGGGCTGCCGTGAGACAGGCTTTGGGAACCCACAATATTGCCCCGGCCATAGATTTCAGTCAGGATGTGAACTTTGCCAGTTTTGCACCCAGACCTGAACCTGCGGAGAGAGCTACTACCTCAGATCGTGATTATTCTCAATTCAGAACTTTTGAGAAAAAGCAAAATACCAGCCATTGGGAGAAGTTATATGAAGGATTGAAGACGGAGATCTCTCAACAAGAGGAGGTGAACAGACAAATGGATATTCATCCTGAGGCTCAAAGCACAATAACTCTTGGCAGTGCCGCGAATGTTTCTGCAGAAAAAGTGAATCCGAAGCCGGATACCTCATACTTCCAGATTCATAAGAAATACATTGCCACCCATGTGAAATCAGGGTTGATGTTAGTGGCTCAGCAATCTGCACATGAACGCATTCTCTACGAGAAGTTTCTGAACCAAATTTCCAGAAGAAGTGGAGCTTCGCAGCAGGCTCTTTTTCCACAAACCCTGAAACTTAATTCTGCCGACTTCAGTCTTATTCATGATATTCAGGAGGAACTGAATGCCATTGGCTTTGAATTTTCTGACTTTGGCAACAATTCCATTGTGATTAATGGTGTTCCGGCCGATCTTAAGTCTGTGAATGAAAAGGCGCTGTTTGAAGGCTTTATTGAGCAGTTTAAACTTAATCAGTCGGAATTGAGTATATCCAATGATGAGAATATTGCCCGGGCCATTGCCAAACGATCGGCATTGAAAGTTGGCACTTCCTTAAGTGCTGATGAGATGAGCTCAATCATCGATCAACTGTTCGCCTGCCAAAGCCCCAATTATTCTCCCGATGGAAAGAAGACAACCTTCATCCTTGAATTAGATAAAATAGACCAGTTTTTTTAACTAGCACATATGTTTGGAAGACTTACACCCCTGGTAAAGAACCTATTGATTATTAACATCGGTATTGCTCTGATTCAGGGATTAATGAAAATAGATTTAGGAGAGTATTTTGGGTTGTATTACATCTCAGCTCCTGAGTTCAAGCCGTATCAATTTATCACTTACATGTTCTTGCATAGTACTACCAGTATCATGCACCTATTTGGAAACATGTTTGCCTTATTCATCTTCGGACCGCTTTTGGAGCAGTTTTTAGGGCCGAAGAAGTTTCTCATACTTTACATGGTTACCGGAGTAGGTGCCGGACTTTTCTATACTACTGTCAACTATATTGAGGTGAGTGCGGTACAAAGAGATGTAGAGGCTTATATAGCTAACCCAAACCCAGATGATTTTAACAGACTTTTGATCGATCACGGTTCTAACCTGAATCCTCAGATTTATGATTTTGTAGATCAATATTCTCGTAACCCGAACAACGAGACTTTAAAGTCTGATTCGGTGAGATATGCAGGTCAGTTATATAGTATCTATGGAAGGTATAACATGGTGGGTGCTTCTGGTGCTATTTTTGGAGTACTGGCTGCCTTCGCACTCTTCTTCCCGAATACTGAACTTTTCCTGCTGTTTATTCCGTTTCCAATCAAGGCGAAGTACCTGGTAACTGTTTACATTTTGTATGAGGTGTTTGCCGAATTAAAACAAGCTCCGGGCGATAGTGTTGCTCACCTGGCTCACATTGGAGGAGCACTGATTGCCTTCTTCCTCGTAACCTATTGGAAAAAGCAAAGAAGAGATTTCTATTAGAATGAACAGTTTTTTAGACGATTTTAAACTAGCCTTCAAGACGGGTAATGTCCTGAATCAGATCATCATTGTTAATGCGGTGCTCTTTTTGGCCGTTGCCATTGTTGGTGTGTTTTTCACGTTTGGCGGCCAGCGAGATTCCTTTGAGGTATTTACCAGCTACCTCATGTTACCCTCCAGTGTTGATACTTTATTGACTCAACCCTGGACGATCATTACCTACTTTTTCTTCCACAAAGGCTTTATGCATATTCTTTTCAATATGCTCTATATGCATTGGTTTGGAAGAATCATTTCAGAATACCTTGGGCAGAATAAGCTTCTTGGACTATACGTTTGGGGTGGAATAGGTGGAGGAATACTTTATCTGTTGGCTTATAACTTCCTACCTTATTTTGAACATCAGGTAGGTGGATCATACTTGCTTGGAGCCTCTGGTGGGGTAGTGGCTATTGTGGTTGGAGCAGCTACTTTTCAGCCCAACTATGCCATTCATTTGTTATTTCTCGGACCGGTAAGATTAAAGTATATAGCAGCATTTACTGTTTTGGTGTCTTTTATTCAGAGCACAGGTGCTAATGCTGGTGGTGAGATTGCTCATCTTGGAGGCGCCTTAGTTGGCTTCGTGAGTATTAAGCAACTGCAGCAAGGCAGTGACTGGAGTAGACCTGTTGTTAGTGTCATCAGTTGGGTAAAAAGTCTTTTCAAGCCGCAGCCTAAAATCAAGGTGAGCTATAAGAATACTAAAACTACCAGTAGTAGAACTACTTCCAGAACAAAAGCGAGAACAGAAACTAAGTCTAAGAATGCTCAGGAAGAGATTGATGCCATCTTGGATAAAATCTCTGAGAAGGGTTACGATGCCCTAAGCAAAGAAGAAAAGCAGAAGCTTTTTAACGCGAGTAAAGATTAGTTAATAGTTATCGGTTAATCGGAAATCGGGATAGTAAAATCCAAAAATCAAAAAGTCTGAAATCTGATGTCTAACATCTAGAGTCTTTTAACTCTAGTCTAGCTCTTATTCGCCAACTGCCCACAGGCAGCATCAATGTCCTTGCCTCGGCTTCTGCGAATGTTCACAATGATTCCTTTCTCCTCCAGAATTCGCTTGTACATATCCAAGCTTGCCGGATCTGCCTGCTGAAATTCACCATCATCGATGGGGTTGTATTCTATGATGTTCACCTTAGAAGCCACTCTGCCACAGTATTTGGCTAGCGCTTTGGCATGTTTTTCATCATCATTGATGTCTTTCCAAACCACATATTCAAAGGTTACTTTTTTACCTGTTTTTCTGTGCCAGTATTGAAGTGATTCCGCTAATTCTGCCAGACTATTCTTCTCATTGAAAGGCATCATGCGGGTACGACTTTCATCGATGGCTGAGTGCAGCGAGACAGCTAAATTGAACTTCACTTCATCATCTGCCAGCTGCTTGATCATTTTAGGGATACCCACCGTTGAAAGAGTAATTCTCTTTGGAGACATACCAAGCCCTTCTGGAGAAGTGATTTTCTCAATCGACTCCAGCACATTCTTATAGTTGAGCAAAGGTTCGCCCATTCCCATATACACGATGTTGGTCAGTGGCCTATCGAAGTACAGTTCTCCTTCTTCTTTTATCGCCACCACCTGATCGTAGATTTCATCGGCATTAAGGTTTCTCATGCGCTTCAGACGAGCAGTGGCACAGAAGTTACAGTCAAGGCTACAGCCCACTTGTGATGAGATACAGGCTGTAATTCTTGTCTCTGTAGGAATAAGTACCGATTCCACAATCATTCCATCGTGCAGTTTCACTGCATTTTTGATGGTGCCATCAGAACTGCGTTGCATTTGGTCAACCTGAATATGGTTGATAGCGAAGTGTTCTTTCAGTAGCTCACGGGTTTGCAGAGAAATATTGGTCATCTGGTCGAAATCTTTGGCAGATTTCTTCCATAGCCACTCATATACCTGCTTCGCACGAAAGGCTTTGTCGCCAATGGAAACAAAGAAGTCTTGAATTTCTTCCAGACTCAATTTTCTAATATCCTGCTTCTTTACCGGTGTTTCCATGCTGCAAAGGTAGCACTCTAGTTTTGAATCTTTTTCAGGAAGTTGTCAGGGATGTTGCAGACTTTGCCTTCATCGTAATTGAACATAACAATTCCGGTTTTGGCTCTGGCAATTTCCTTTTCTTCACAACTTAACCTGTAGACTACATCAAAACTCTTTCTTGTGATGTCTTCAATGGCAATTTCGATCGTAATTTCATCGCCATGAAAGGCTTCCCCTTTGTAAACGATAGCTGTGTCCGCTTGAATGGTGCCCACGCCCTCAATGCTTATTTCATCCTTATAGCCCAATGAGTTGAAGAACTGAAATCTGGCTTCATGCATTATGCTCAAAACAGCATCATTTCCGAGATGACCACCATAGTTGATATCTCCAATCCTCACTTTTACAGAGGTTTGGAAAACAAACTTTTCTGGGAGGTCTAGCTTAACTCTTGCCATTGTTATAATAATCCTGTGACTTTATTGTCTAATTCTCTATTTTCCATTTCACCTTTTGGTCAAAGAGCAAAGCAATACCTATGGAAAGGAACTCAAAATTTACCGCTCTTCTTTTACTGCTATTCGTTACAAACAGCTCGCTGTTGGCTTTTCAGCAAAATGAAAGAAGTGCCAAAGATACAACTAATGCCTCTCTGGCAAATACTCATCTCAACCGAGGAAATGAACAAGATATTTTTGGCTTGGCCAGTGGCCTCTTGCCGGGAATGCTAGTTTCAAAGGCAGGGGCTGATCCGAACCTGGCCTATAGTGCTCGGGTTAGAGGAATTGGAACAATCATGGGTAACCAAAATCCATTGATAGTGATTGATGGTTTAATAGGAGTTCCTACAACCATGATCGATGTCAATGACATTGCTTCCGTAAGGCTCATTAAAGGAGCTGCCACCAGCAGGTATGGTATGCAAGGGAGTAATGGGGTTCTTGAGATTTCTACTCACGGTTTTTACAATGAGCCACTGAAAGTGAGCTTTAATCAAAGCGTTTTTCTTGAGAGTAAAATCTATAGAGAAAAGATGATGGATGCGGAAGCATTTATCGCTTTTGGAGGGCAAGACTTGGGTGCCAACACCGACTGGTACGAAGAGATTTCACAGTCGGCATTATCTACTGTTTCAAATCTTTCTATCAATGGCTCATCAGGTAAAGTCAGCTACTATGTTTCCGCTAACCTGAGACTGGTCGATGGTATTCTTAAGGAAACTGGTTTCGACCGATACAATTTCTTGGGCAAGCTCCAATGGCGACCTAGCGATAAGTGGAAGGTTGGCTACTCGGCTACGTACACCAGTAATGAGGCGGATCTAGGTTTTGGCCAGTCCTTTAAATACGCCAACAAATTGAACCCAACCTCTCCGGTTTACTTCGAAAATGGAGACTTATATAATGCCATTGCTTTCGATTATATCAACCCCTTGAGCTTCGTTCAAGACGCTTATCGCACCGCCAATGAAGATGTTCTGTCTCAAAACGTTTCTGTTGAAAGACAAATTGGTAAGGGTACATTAAGTCTTAATGGGGGTTATTGGGCCTCTTCTGGTGGAAGCACCACAGAATATAGTCCAGACTTTGTCTTTGGTTATTATGTAGCCAATAGTACCACCTCAGCATTCGACAAGGAGGGCTACAATGCAACTGTAAGCTATGAAGGAGGATTGAAAACGCTAGGTTCCATGCGATTGAAGGAAACGCTTAGTGCCGGAACCTTTAGCAGCAAAATAGAAGCCCGCAGCAGAAGAATATTTAACGGTCAGTATGCAGATACTGACGATACTGACGAATTGGAGTTGAACCACTTCAATCTAGGGGTTGATGCTAAACTGAATAGCTACATCAATAGTCAGTTTAACTTAAGGTATGAGCAATCAAGTGCCTTGGGTTCAAACAACAACTCTGGGATATTTCCATCATTAACAGCTCAGATAGACCTGGGCCAAAAAATTGAAAAGCTAAAGGGCTTTGAGCTTAGTATGGGATATGGTGTCTCAGGGCTTACGCTGTATGATGATGACCTTGCAAAAGTAGGTACAGAGCCGAATGCCTTATTTAATTTCTCACAAGAGAACCCGGATTTAGGTTATGAAAAAAGTGTCAATTCCGAGATAGGACTTTCCTATCGACCCGCTGGAAAGCCATGGCAGCTTAGCATTATGCGTTATGGAAGAAAGGCTAGCGAATTGATAGGAGTTGGTGTCGAAGGGAGTTCTCCGGATTTTTCAGTAGTTAATGACAGACTTTTGAACGATGGTGAAATCATGAACTCTGGTTGGGAAGTGGCAGGACAGTATATTCTGAACAGACCTTCATTTCAACTCATATCTAGTCTGACTGCAACAACACTGACAACCGAATGGAAGAAGCACCGAGCCAGCGGTATCAAAATAGGTTATTTTGAACAAGGCAATGCACCTCTCACCCTTATCGAAGAGGGTCAGCCTTATGGCTCTTTGAGTGGTTATGAGGCAGAAATAAGGAATGGTAATATCGTTTTTCTCGATACCAATGGTGACTTTACCATCAGTGATGATGATGAAACTTCAATTGGTCAGGCCTTGCCCGGATTCTGGTTTGGATGGAGAAATGAGCTTCAAATTGGAAAAACATCTATCTCAATGATGTTGGAAGGAATGACGGGCCATAATGTTGTAAATAGCACCAATTTTTTACTGGGTAGCGATGATCTGTACAACGTCACATGGAATGGTGTGGCCGATAGATTGGGCTATGAAGGTTTTCCGGTTTTCCCTAGTTCTTTGTTTGTGGAAGATGCCTCATTTGTTCGCCTCAGATACATTTCAATAGACCAACAATTGAATCTTGGCGGTTTTGATTTTACGGTTTATGGTGTGGTAAATAACCTCTTTACTTTAACCGGCTTTAGTGGTAATGATCCGAGTCCCAGACTTCAAGACCACCCCCAGGTGAGTTTGTATCGTACGGTTCTTCCCGGAATTCAACGTACTCATGAATGGCTGCCATCCCGATCATTCATGATTGGAGTAAAGGTGCAGTTCTGATGCCATAATGGCCGAATTGGAGCTGTATAGGCTGATTTTTCGGCCATAATTTCCGAAAAACTGAGTTGGATTATGTTTTGATAACTCCTCTGTGGCAGAAATGTCTCAAAGGAGAAAACATAAAACAATGGATTTTAAAAAATATACTATCAAGTCGCAGGAAGCCATTCAGAAGGCAGCGGAGATAGCCAGTGGCAATCAGCAGCAGGCTATTGAACCGGGCCATCTGATGAAGGCCATTCTGCTCATCGATGAGAATGTGATCTCATTCTTGTTGAAGAAATTGGGAGTAAACAAAGGGCAACTAGACACACGCCTGGATGAAATAGTGAATAGCTATCCAAAGGTCAGTGGTCAGCAGCCTTACCTATCGAATGATGCACATTTAGCATTGACTAAGTCAATGGATTATCTCAAAGAATTTGGAGATGAATTCGTAGCTATTGAGCATATCATTCTCGGGTTATTAAAAGGAAAAGATAAAGTAGGTGGCCTGCTGAAAGAGCTTGGCTTTGCCGAAAAACAGTTGATAGCAGCCATTAAAGAATTACGCGGTGGCAACACAGTTACTGATCAAAATGCTGAGGCGAAGTATCAGTCTTTGAATCGCTATTCGAAGAATTTGAATGAACTAGCGAAGTCAGGAAAAATTGACCCTGTCATTGGTCGCGATGAAGAAATTCGAAGGGTCCTTCAAATTCTTTCGAGGAGAACCAAGAATAACCCGATTCTCTTGGGTGAACCAGGGGTGGGTAAAACCGCCATTGTGGAAGGCATGGCTCAGCGTATTGTGGATGGTGACGTACCTGAGAACCTGAAAAGCAAGACTTTGATCTCGCTCGATATGGGACTGCTAGTGGCAGGAGCCAAATACAAAGGAGAGTTTGAAGAAAGGCTGAAGGCCGTAATCAAAGAGGTGCAGGATTCTGACGGAGAGATCATTCTCTTCATTGATGAGATTCACACCCTGATTGGTGCCGGAGGTGGAGGAGAAGGAGCCATGGATGC
>JABXIP010000535.1 GCA_013373005.1 Cytophagia bacterium
CCTCACCAGAGATATGACCAACTACTGCATTATGGGGGTAATGATGCATCAAAGAAGCATCGATCAGCAAAGGAAGAATCAGGAATCGTCAACCTGGGACAGGTTACCTTATTCAAACCTAAAAGTAGGAGTGCTTGGCTTGGGTGAATTAGGTTCTCATTGTGCTTCAACTCTTGCCGGCTTGGGCTTTGAAGTTTCGGGCTTTAGCAGAACACCAAAGGAGATTGATGGTGTAAAATGCTACTCTGGCGATCAACTTTCAGCCTTCCTTTCACCAATCGACATTCTTATCAACTTGCTGCCTGTAACACCTCAAACAGAAAGCATTTTGGATGAAAATTTGTTTAATCAAATGAAGCAAGGAGCCTACCTCATTAATGTAGCTCGGGGTAATCATTTGGTGGAAGAGGATTTGATTACAGTGCTAGATTCTGGTCATCTTTCAGGTGCCTTATTGGACGTGTTTAGAGAGGAGCCATTGCCAGAAGATCACTCGTTCTGGAAGCACCCCAAGATCAAAATCACGCCACATGTGGCTAGTGTAACTACACCAGACTCTGCACTGGGACTGCTACAAAAAAATATAGCTCATCTCACAAAAGGAGAGGAGCTATTGCATCAGGTTGATAGAGTTGCAGGATATTAGTTATCCTCGTTCCATTTTTCTTCAAATTCATCGTAGACCTGTTCAGTCAATTCCATAGCACGGTCAAAAATGCCTTCGAAACCATCTGCATCAGCAAATAAGAGCTCGGTAGAAGTCCAGATTACGTCATTCCTCCAATATATCTTCGCTACTTTTTTCTCCTTGGTAATATCGTGACAAATTCTGATGGCTCTATCAATCTCACCTTTTTCAGTTAATGGGAGGCTTTCAAGCCTGGCTATCCTAAAAAAGTTCTCATCGTTGGCATCTATAGTGATATAATAGGTCTCGTAATTGTAAGTGAATTCAACATCTCCATCATCATCAATTTCAGGATCATAACCTTCTCTAATAAGAAAGCCCAAATACCTGTTCTGAAGTTTTTTGGTAACGTCTTCTTGAGACTGTGCAGCAAAGGCACAAACAATGAATGTGAAAGTGAGTAGTGCTCTAATCATTAGTTTAAGATTTTAAAATCTGAAAATAGTAATAAGAACACAAAAACTGACTTATGATTTGAGTTTTAGTTTGCTCAAGGCTAATGAGTATCAGATTCAGTACTGAATTATCACGATTCAGTTCAACCTTTCTAATTTCATTTGCAATAGTGAAACATATACATTTCATTTACTATTGTGAAACAAATAAAACCAAATGGGAAGAGTTCAGATAGGAGAGTTTGAAGAGCTAGTGCTGCTGGTAGTAGCCATCCTTCATGATAATGCCTACGGCATCAGCGTAATGGAGGAAATAGAAAATCAAACTGATAGAAAAATCAATATCAGTGCTGTGCATTCAGCGCTTGATAGGTTAGAAACCAAAGGCTTTGTAAGGTCTGAGGTTGGTGGAGCCACTGCAGAAAGGGGAGGCAGAAGAAAGCGCTTTTTCAAAATAACCATGGCAGGTCAAAGTGCTTTAGATGCCGTGCGCGAACAGCGGAACAAACTTCACGATCAAATTCCTAACCTAGGACTCAAGTATGTCTCCATTTGATCAGGAACCTCCCAGGTGGTCATTGAAATTTCTAAAGCTCTATTGCAAACCAAGAGCTTTGGAGATCATTGAAGGAGATGCCTATGAACTATTCTATAAACGCATTCAGGAAGAAGGGCTTAAACCTGCCAGAAGAAAATTCTCCTGGGATGTACTCAGATTCTTTCGCCTGAGGTATATCAAAGGTCTAGAAGATTACAACTCATTAAACAACATTGCTATGTTCAAAAACTATTTCAAAATATCTGTACGAAGTCTGCTCAAGCAGCGCTTCTATTCATTCATTAATATCTCAGGCTTAGCACTTGGTCTCGCTGCCTGTTTATTGATTCTACTCTATGTATCTCATGAATTGAGCTATGATAAATACCACAAAGATGGAGACAGGGTATACTATGTGGCCAATGGTACTTCTGGTGCCTGGACTCCCGCCAGACTTGGAATTCAAATGAAGAGTGACTTTCCGGAAGTTGAAGAAATAGCCCGAATCCAAGGCCCTTTCAGCCAAACTTTCAGAGTAGATAATCAGGTATTTAAAGAGCCTAGAGGTTATAATGCCGATTCTGCTTTTCATCATCTTTTCACTGTTGATTTTCTTGAAGGGAATCCTGCGGAAGCACTTACCGACCCTAATTCAGTAGTGCTTACACAAACACTAGCTGACAAACTATTTGGGTTTGAAAGTGCTTTAGGTAAGATAATTGAGATTGATGGACTCGATGTTCAGGTTACCGGTGTGGTAGCGGACCCTCCAAAAAACACGCATTTCAGATATAGTTACATCAATTCATACCCAAATGAATCTTGGGTTACTATTGGTAACTGGACCGGCAACAACTTCTTCACCTATGTAAAACTAAGTCCGGGTGCTACACCTGATCAAGTTCAAAGTAAATTCCCTGAATTCATTAGAGAATATGTTGGTCCGGAATTGATTAAATACTCTGGACATTCATCATTTGATGAATTTCTCGATGCAGGAGGAAAGAAAACCTTCTCTCTTATTCCAAT
Source organism: Cytophagia bacterium (assembly GCA_013373005.1). Lineage (GTDB taxonomy): Bacteria > Bacteroidota > Bacteroidia > Cytophagales > Cyclobacteriaceae > Roseivirga. The sequence continues at coordinate 2,651 of JABXIP010000535.1, forward strand.
GCAAGAACTACACTTGCATTATCCACACTTAGCCAAATCCAATGGCAGTATAGATAATGTATATATTTTCTCTCTGGTTGCCCTTTTCATTTTAATAATCGCCTGTATCAACTTCATGAATCTAAGCACCGCTCGCTCAGCCATGAGGTCTAAAGAGGTAGGTATGAGAAAGGTTTTGGGCTCTATGCGAGGTCAATTGATAAGCCAGTTCATGGTTGAATCGATACTGGTTTGTTTATTGGCGTCTATCCTGGCTTTGGGCATAGCCTCATTGTCTTTATCTGGCTTTAATCAACTTGCCAACAGGGAATTCACTTATAACGACCTTTTTGAAGCCACTACCTTGGCTAAACTCTTTGGCCTGATGCTCATTGTCGGGCTTTTGGCTGGTGCTTATCCTGCCTTGGTGCTTTCTTCATTTAAGCCAATAAAAGCCTTGAAGGGAGAATCGCAAACAGGTAGTAAAGGCAATGCAGTGCTTCGCAAGGGGCTTGTGTCTTTTCAGTTTGCCATTTCAATCTTCTTGATTGTCAGCACGGTGGTAGTCTATAATCAGCTTAGCTTTATCAATCAGCAAAACCTTGGTTTTGAACCAGAGCAGGTTTTGGTAATAAAAAACGCAGACAAACTTGCGGAGAGAAGAGAGTCATTTAAAAACCAGATTGAGCGAATTCCTAGCATAGAATCCATCGCATTGACAAATACTTATGTTTCTGCGGGTGTTTCAGACTGGGGCTATCAAACAATGGACGATAATCCTAGAAGTTATAGTTTCCGGAATATGTTTGCTACCGCTGATTACATAAAAACCATGGGATTGGAATTGGTTGAAGGCAGAGACTTTAATAAAGATTTGTCTTCTGAGACTTCGAATATCATCATCAATGAGAAGGCCAAGGAGTGGTTGGGTTATGATGAAGTACTCGGTGCTAAATTGAGTAGGGGTGACGGTGAAGACTACACCATCATAGGAGTGGTAAAGGACTTCAATATTACCACCCTAAAGAGAGGCATTGAGCCATTTATTATTCGACTCATCAATGAAAGTGGTATGACAGAAGATGGATGGACAGCAGGCAACTACTTTACACTGAAAGTTTCTGGTAACTATCAGGAAACGGTCAGCCAAATTCAGGATGCCTGGATAGCTTCTGTGGCCAATGAGCCTTTTGAGTATGTCTTCCTCGATGAATCTTTCAGTTCTCTATATGAAGAGGAGCAGCGCTTTGGAAAGCTCTTTACGGCATCATCAGGATTAGCGATAGTCATCGCCTGTTTAGGTTTATTTGCGCTGGCAGCCTATACTTTACAGAAGCGTTACAAGGAAATTGCTGTACGCAAGGTGCTGGGCGCATCAGTTAAAAGCCTCACCTTTATGGTAGTTAAGAGCTTTACCATTTTGGTATTGATAGGTGCCGTTGTAGCTATTCCTGTAGGGTACCTCACCATGCAAACCTGGCTTTCTGACTTTGCCTATCAAATCAGTTTAAATAATCCATTATTGTGGATACTCCCTGTTGTAGGAGTTGCTGCTATTGCCTGGCTCACTGTAGGCTATCAATCCATTAGAACTGCCACCAGTAATCCTATAAAGGCCTTGAGGAGTGAGTAATTAATTATCCGATGGAGGGGTGATCATGATGTGTGCACGGTACAATCCCGGAAACATTACCCATGGATGCCCCTTACCATTTGGACTAATGGGAAGTCCGGTAGTCTCGGCAGTGGCCAATGGCGTGTAAATAACGTAACGGAACTGACCACCTTCCAATTCATTAGTTTCTGAATTGTATTTGGCATTTTCACCATAGTAAATGGCCAGAGTAGAACCATAGCCAGGTTTTTGAAGAGAGCCATCCTTCATCTCGTCTTCACGCATTTGAAGTATTTCTCCTCTGTTTTTTCCTTGAGCTCTCAATTCTCTACCACGAGCCATAAATGGCTCAACATCTTTTGGGTAGCAAACCACCTCAAAACCAGGAGAATTAGGATCATCTGCTCTTACAACAAAGTTATTAGTACCCTCGCGGAGTGTTACAAACTCTCCAGCCTTATTGAAACCAAAAACATGGGCGCCATCGCGAACACTCGCTGGAGCTGCCAATACAGCAGATTTAATTTGATCTTCCTTGCTCATTTGCTGAGCGAGTACAGCGTGAGCAAACAAAATGATGATTATAGAGAAGGTGAATTTTTTCATGGGTTGAGAACTTTGCGGTTAAGATACGAAAGAGATTACGAATCGGAAGAGGGTTGGTTCAATCCTTCGAACCAAATATCTTCTTTTTAGTGAATTCACTGAAGTCCTTAAACCCTTCTTTGGTGAATACAGATTTAATGACCTTCCAGCGTGTGAGTATCTCCTGAGATTCTTTCTTAGGCACATGACGGGGACGATCTTCTTTCTTTTCTTCGGAAGATGGTTTGTAACCTATTAACTCATTCGATTGAGCGAAACTCTTTTTCGATTTTTCCTGATAACCAAGTTTTTCCTCAATCAGGCCTTTGTTATTCAAAGCAATAGCATCTTCAGGGTCTAATTCAATGGCCTTTTCATAGTCAGCAATAGCCTCTTGGCTTTCTCCAATTCGGTCATTAAAAAAAGCTCTTGAAGACCAGCGGTAAGGGTTCTCAGGCTCTAATTGCAGAGCAGTATCGAACTGAGTTTTGGCTTCATCATTTTCCCCATTCAAATGAAGCGCCACCGCATAATCTCCTATAAAAGTGGCGTTAGAAGGCTGCAAATCAACTAACTGCTGAAAATCAGAAAGAGCATCTTTAAGTCTATGCACTTTAGATAACGCTCTGGCTCTGTTATATAAGGCAGAAATATGTTCAGGCTCCTTTTGCAATGCTTGATTGAACAATTCC
>JABXIP010000507.1 GCA_013373005.1 Cytophagia bacterium
TGGATTAAATAAATTAATCAGGAATGAGGGTCTGTTGACCCAAAAGAACGTATTACACCAAGCTGGGTGGGCCCCTAAGCTGCCTTGGACTCAGGTAGTCTGAGTCTTTAATAGAGAAAATATAAGGAGTATTGTGCTCTAACTTAACTTCTGTTTGAGGCACAAAGACAATTGCTACGGCCAAGAAAGCTAGGTCAGGAATTGCAAGCTCCAGAGGATGCTCATTTTGAAAGTTCTCCAGATGCTCTTCCCCTAAATCAGGATGAAATATGAACTGAAGCCAATTAATGACGTTGCTATCATTTCTAACTTCAGAAATAGTGTGATCAGAAATTTGGGAAGTTTTATGGTGCTGATGAGGCGTAATACTGTGAAGTAGTACAATCACAGTAGCTAAGCCGATCAGAAAACTGCCCATTTTACGCATGCTTAAATATAGCAAAAGATTATTTGAACAAGCTTTCTCTTTAGATTCAATTATATATGCATTTAAAAAGCAATGATGAATGGAGAATTAGAACGGAAGTATTCTAATTACGTCAGACAAGTTTTATCAACTCCTTAGCAGATTCAAAGGCAGTTGATGACGGGTTTTTTCCACCAATCATCTCTGCTATTTCCCGAAGTCTGTCTTCTTCGTTTAACAATCTAATTTGGCTGCTTGTAGTGGATTCTGACTCATCTTTATAAACGAAGTAATGTGATTGCCCTTTAGCAGCAATTTGGGGAAGATGGGTGATGGTGATGACCTGATGATTTTGAGCCATTTTCTTCATCATTTGAGCCATTTTAATGGCTATTTCACCAGAAATACCAGTGTCGATTTCATCAAATACAATGGTAGGAAGAGCTGTTTTATCTGCCAGAATGTATTTGACAGCAAACATTAATCTGGAGAATTCACCGCCTGATGCAGCCTGCTTAAGCGGGCTAGGGCTAATACCTTTATTCGCAGAGAAGAGAATTTCTACTTGATCCGAACCATTTTTGTTCAACTCAACATGCTCTCTCTTCACCTCAAGTGTAGCATTGGGCATACCCAAATCAGTGAGTAGCTCTTTAATGGCTTTAGAAAACTGTTCGAATACGTCAGTTCTGGTGGTCGTTAATTCTTCTGCCAGTTCATTTGCCTTTTTTAGAGCTGCAGCCTCTGCTTTGGCTGCTTCTTCAATAGCCTCATCCAGGTTGCTTACCCTTAATACTTTATCTCCCAATTCTTCGTAAATGCTTAAGAGTTCAGCAATAGAGTCTACCTGATGCTTTTGTTGGAGCTTATAGATGAGGCTAAGTCGGTCATGGCATTCAGCCGTACGTTGTGGATCGACCTCTATTCGGGCATCTTCATTTTCCAGTTCGGAAATAATATCTTTCAGTTCGATATGAAGGCTTTCTAATCGCTCTCTGAGCTGCTCGTATGACTTGCCATAGTTGCTGATCGCTGATAGCATTGACTTCAATTCCTGAACAAGACCCGAAGCATTGAACTCTGCCTGATCTGAAACCTTCAGTGCTTCATTCAACTTAGTTTTAATCTCCTCAGCATGTTCAAGTCGTGAAAGTTCTTCCTCTAAATCTTCTTGCTCACCATTTTGAAACTGAGCCTGATCTAATTCATCAAATAGGAACTGGTTGTAATCTGCCTCCTTGCTAATTTGGCTACCTTCTTCAATCAGATCTCTATGAATACGCTGTTTCTCTTTGAAGTCTTTATAGGCTTGTTGATATGCTATTTTTAGAGATTGGTTCTGAGCAACAATATCGATTATTTCTAATTGATAGAGGTTGTTCCCTAATGCCAGCGTTTCATGCTGAGAATGAATGTCCATTAAGCTTAAGCCGATGGCTTTCAAGGCATCCAGAGTGGTAGGCGTGTCATTGATGAACGCTCTTGACTTTCCATTTGAACTAATTTCCCGTCTAATGATACATTCTTCCTCATAGTCGAGATCGAATTCTTTGAATAATTCGGCAAGCCGATAAGCTTTGATATCGAAAATACCTTCTATAACGCATTTGCGAGTTTCATCGAAAACAACCTTGGTTTCAGCTCTCTTACCTAATAAAAGGCCCAAAGCACCCAACATAATTGATTTACCGGCTCCCGTTTCTCCTGTAATGATGTTCAAGGTAGAAACTGGCTCTATTTGGAGCTGACGGATCAGTGCATAATTTTCAATGGAAAGATTCCTGAGCATTGAACAAAAGTATCAATTCAGGTCGCTCTAAACAATACTAGTTCTGTACGATTTTCTGGTACTTAGACCTTCTTGTAGGATCGAGCTTTAGTAGTTCATTGTAAGCTTCTCTTCTCAGACTCATTTCGCCTTGAGAGAAGATGTTTACCAGCTCGTCACTTTTGGTGTCTAAGAAAGAAATGATGAGAATGGAGTTGGGTAGAATAGAATTAACTCGCTGAATCTCTTTTAGGGCATTTAAAATGTTTTGCCTTGCCGTAGCCGGATCGGTTTGGAACAAATCCATTCCATTTAAATGATACTCATAAATAGCTCTTCTTACCGGCTCGTATTGAGCATTGGTCATAAGGTTTTCTGCCAGCCAATATCGGTTTCTTCTGGTTTGAAACTGTCCCCAGCCAACAGCTCCCGAGTTCTGAGCATTATTAACAATGGTGAGGGCGGTTTGAAAAAATGGGGTACCTCCCAGAGGACTAAATGAATCGTAGTCTATTCCCAAGGCTATGTAAGCGTAATAGGCCAGGAGAGAGGTAAGATTGTTGGTGAAATTATTCTGATTGAACTGCAATGGCTGAGATTGATTGAACTGAAAATCCCAGTCTCTATCTGCAAAGTTGAGTAGCAAAGTTTCGTAGGTGGTTCCGTATACGGGTCTGACTATCTGTATTTGTGCATTGGCAGTGAACTGACCAATATTGGGCTGATCCTGAATAGTAAGGGCCAGGTTAGCCTTTATCTTTTCGTTGTTTCTGAATTGATCGTTTGTCCAGATAGTTTCATTCAGAAAGCGCTCGAAAGAGGTTTTCATTTCATCGAAAATGGCTCTTTCGGTGGTTTGAACCACATCGGCATTAATGCTCACAGTAAAGTTCAATTCCTGTCCTTTGAGAGAACAAAGGCTTAGAGAAAGGAGTAGAAAAATGAAGCTAGATTTTTTCAAGAATGCTATTGATGATGTCCTGAGCAACTTCCTTTTTAGTCTTTAACTCAAAATGTTGAATATTATTGGCTTTGTCAATGAGTGCTATTTTATTTGTGTCGTGTCCAAAGCCTGCTCCTGAGTCCTGGAGCGAGTTTAAAACGATTAGATCGAAGTTTTTGTTATGAATTTTCCCAATGGCATTTTCCATTTCATTGTTGGTTTCAAGAGCGAAACCTACGTTGAATTGCTTTTCCGATTTTCTTGCACCCAAAGTCTTTGCGATATCTATGGTTTTCGACATCTCTATCCCGAAAGAATCAGTGGATTTCTTAATCTTCTGATCTGCCGGACTTCTTGGCGCATAATCAGCCACGGCAGCAGCGAAAATGTTAATGTCTGAATCAGGGTAAGCTTTCTCGCAGGCATCGAACATTTCTTTTCCACTTTTTACCTGGATCACTTCAATGAGTGGGTGATTGATGCTCAAATGTGTTGGGCCCGAAACGAGCGTTACCCTTGCACCATTTTGAGCTGCTTCTTCTGCAAGGGCATAGCCCATTTTACCGGAGGAGTAGTTACCAACGAACCGAACAGGATCGATTGCTTCGTAGGTGGGGCCAGCAGTGATTAATACCTTTTTACCTTTTAGCGGTGCATTGGAAGAGAAGAAGGAGTTCAGGACTTCAACCAGTTCTTCAGGTTCGGCCATTCTACCTTGACCAATTAAACCACTGGCGAGCTCTCCATGTCTAGCCTCAATGAGTTCATTTCCAAAACTTCGAAGCTTTTCTAAGTTGTGCTGAACAGAAGGGTGCTGATACATGTCCAGATCCATGGCCGGAGCAAATAAAACAGGACATCTTGCAGAAAGGTAAGTGGCTAAAAGAAGGTTGTCGCAAAGACCATTAGCCATTTTGCCAAGCGTGTTAGCGCTTGCTGGAGCAATGATCATTACATCGGCCCAGAGGCCCAGCTCTACATGATTATTCCATTCACCGCTATTGCCGGTGGTGAAATCAGATAGAGCAGGGTTTTTAGAAAGGGTTGAAAGGGTGAGGGGTGAGATGAATTCTTTGGAAGCCTCGGTCATAATGACTTTGACTTCGGCTCCTTGTTTCACCAATAACCTAACGAAAATAGCAGCCTTGTAAGCTGCTATGCTGCCGGTTACACCAACCAGTATTTTCTTTCCTTTCAACATGAAGGATAAATCTTACTCTTCTGAAGCTGCTTCTGCTTCTTTGAATCTGTGATAGATCTCTCCGTTCATGAATTCTTCAATAGCCATAGCCGTTGGCTTAGGCATTCTTTCATAGAACTTAGAAATCTCGATTTGCTCTCTGTTTTCGAAAATCTCTTCGAGATTATCAACAGTAGAAGCGAACTCAGCTAATTTACCGTTAAGCTCTTCTTTCATGCTTGCGGCAATTTGCTTAGCTCTTTTCGAAATAATAGCTACTGACTCGTAGATGTTGCCTGTTTGGGCTGCGATCTTGTCAGTGTCTCTTGTAATAATTGATGGACTTGCTGCCATTTTAGTCTATTTTCAGTTTATTTAATTCTCTTTTCGATTGTTCGAAGTAATCTTCAGCCTTTGTTAAATATTGGCTTTCAGGATACTTCTCTACAAATTCCTGATAAAGATCTAAAGTTTTATCGAAACGTTCTTTTCTTTTGCTGGTAATACTGTTATCGGCCAGTTTAAAGCTTGTTTCAACACTTAAGTACAATAGCTCTTCATTGTATTTGGAATCAGGGTAGTCTTCTTTGAATGCCTCAAAGCTAACTAATGCAGCCTCAAGGTAGGTTCTATAAGACAAACCTGTTGTTAATCTATAATATAGTTTAGCGGTTTCATAGGCTTTAGTCTCAAACCTAATCTGCAATTCATCTATAATGGCATTAGCCTCCTGATAATGCTGTGAAGCAGGATATCGATTCAGGAATGTCTGCATGGCCAACACAGCTTGCTCAGAGCTGCCCTGATCTAAATCTGCATCCGGAGCATCGCGGTATAAAGAATAAGCCTCCATATACTGAGCTTCTTCTGCCATCGGGCTTCTTCCGAATGTTTGATAAAACTCTTTAAACTGATAAGCCGAAAGTTGATATAGACTCTGGTAATATTCGCAATACGCCCAGTAATACCTGATTTTTTCTGATTGTTCAGCTCCTCTGTAGTAAGGGTAGATTTTCTCGAAAAGCAATTTCGCTCTCTCGTACTTACCTTTTTCGTAAAGTGCTACAGCACCGTTATACATCTCCTCATAATCATTGGATCTTTCCAACTTCACAAAGTCTGATGCACATCCTGTGTATAAGGTGATTAATGCTACAAAAAATAATAAAAGAGGGGTCTTTTTCATCAGCCTGCAAAATTACCAGTTATGTTAGACATTTCCAATTTAACGAAGGTAATGAGAAGGAATTTCAAATAAGGGAGACTTGAAGGAACATTAACTTTTTTTAACCCGAGCTTAACGATCCCAGCGCAAATGCCTTGCTACCTGTCTCAAAGTAGGCCGGACATCGTTCCGCCACACAAAGCCTCTTAGCTGTTTATCGATTGGAGCTATTTCAAATTGCGGCATTACCTGGCCATCAACCTCCTGGTAAGTTCGGATTTCGGTCACTGTATTTCGGTTGAAGTATAAAGCCATGTTGGAGCACTTCATCTTGTTCATGGACATAGCGCCAGTGGCTTCCCGTATGTAGTAAATACTTTCTCCATTTCCGTTAACATCCGTTTTGCTAATAAATCCCTCATTAAAGAATACTTGCATATCCTTACCTCTTACCTGATTGAAGTTATTGGCACTGTCTTGTTGAATGACAAATGAATTCTGCTTGAGATTCATCTTATCGATTTTGTTAGCTCTTACTTCAATGTTTATGGAGTCAGCACTCAATTGGCTGTTTTCAGCCCAAATAACAGGATCTTTATACATGAAAATGGTAGAGTCAGCAAAGTTATAACTTACTGAATCGGCCAATCCCTGCATGTTAGATTTGAACATTTTAACATCATGGTAAGCAGTTAGATATTTGTTTTCCGGATTGAATTGGTTGGAATACAGCGTATCCGCACTGATGAAAAGGGAGTCTCCTTCAAGCATTTTTTTCAAATAGGCCTGATCGAAGACAATGGCTTCCTTGATTCTCTTTCTATAGGTTCCATGATTGCCATAAATGGTCAATGAATCCGGTTTGGAAGTCATTATTATATTCTGACTCGCGCGGTAGGTTTGAATCCCATCATCGGCTATAATGGTGTCTGCTTCAATGTAGACATCGGTATTAGTAATGTTGCCCTCATAAATTTCAGCATACAATTTCTGACGATTGTATATCAGTCCATTGTCGGTGTTTAATGTATCAGAATCTGATGTTATTCCTTGAGTATATCCTTTTGTTCTTGCTAAAGAGGTATTGGTATTATAATAGAGTGTGTCTGTCTTAAGCTTAAAATCTGGGTTAACCATGTCTACACCTTGAAAAAACTCAGCTGTTTTGGTTTGGGTATAATAGTAACCAAAGTCAGATGTAAGCTCATTCGACTCGTCAACCAGCCTTCCTCCATTGAAATAATTGCCTACTTGTGCGGTTCTGTCATAATCTAGATTATCAGTATATAAAGTAACACTGTCATCTTTCATCACTACATTCTTCCTCAGTTTGGCAATACGCCTGTTTCCATCATATTCGAGATAATCACTTTCTATGTCAATAGGATCTACCTGATCGAGGATTCTAACATGTCCGAAGGCTCTTGCCGAATTGGTCAGCATGTTCACAAAAGCTGAGTCGCAAAAAATAGTCGTATTGCCCTGAGCAAGAACA
>JABXIP010000338.1 GCA_013373005.1 Cytophagia bacterium
AGTGCTATTACCATCACTGCTACTCCAAGTATTGTTATTGCTGATTTTCTCATTTTTCTAAGGTTTTCGTTTTGGTACTTCCATTAATGCCAAAATGAATCCAGTTTGAGAAATGAATGTAACTGATTGAAATACAGATCCTTAAAATCTAGTCCAACAAAAAAGCCTCTACTTTTGAGAGGCTTTTTTTCAGTTTGACAAAGTTTTTGAGGCTTACATTTCCTTCAGCATTCGGTAGATCGTAGACTGACCAATATCCAATTTTTGGGCTACCAGCTTAATATCATCATCATATGTTTTGAGGTAATGCTTCACAATGCGCTGATTGTATTCCTTCAGAGTAAGCTCTTCTCCTGAGAATTCGGCCACAATGTCTTTAGTGCCGAATGAAATGTCTTCGGCTTGAATGGTTTCTTCTTCAGACATTACCACCGATAGTTCCACCACCGATTTTAATTCTCGGATATTTCCAGGGTATCCGTAGCCCATGAGCTTTTTGTTGGCTTCGGTGGAGAGCTTTTTAGCTGGCATGCCATTCTCTTTGCAGAATGAGGAAATAAAGTGCTTGGCGAGCAGCAGAATATCTTTGCCTCTTTCTCGCAATGGTGGCAAATTAATAGTCAGACCAAAAAGTCTGAAGTAAAGGTCTTCACGAAAGTTTCCTTCTTTCACTTCGCTCAAAAGGTCTTTGTGGGTGGCTGCTATAATGCGGCAATCTATCTTGATGGTTTCGGTTCCCCCAACACGCACAATTTCTCTTTCCTGCAATGCACGAAGAATTTTGGCCTGAAGGGTTTTATCCATCTCGCCCATTTCGTCTAAAAAGAGTGTTCCGCCTTTGGCTTGTTCGAACTTACCAATGTGCCTGCTGGCCGCTCCGGTAAAGGACCCTTTTTCGTGACCAAACAATTCGCTTTCTGCCAGCTCCTTCGGTATGGCACTCATGTTTACGGCCACAAAGGCATTGTCTTTTCGAGTAGAGTTGTAATGAATGGCTTTAGCCACCACCTCTTTACCCGTTCCTGTTTCACCATTAATGATGACAGAAATATTTGTAGAAGTAGCCTTTTTTATGAGGTGGAAGACTTTTTTCAATGGCTCACTCTGGCCAATGATAGATTTCTGAAAGTCGTACTTTTCTTGTACTTCAGTTTGAAGCACTTCTATGCGCTCTTCCAGATCGGAACGATCACGAATGTGTCTGATCACATTGTGAAGCCTTTCCTTAATGTCTTTGGTTTTGGTAATGTAATCGAAGGCACCACTTTTGAGTAGGCTCACTGCTGTGTCTATCTCGCTCTGCTCACTGATTACAATCACCTTTGTATTAGGAGAAATGTTGAGCACCTTCTTCATTAGCTCCTCACCATTGGTATCTGGTAGCCTATAGTCAAGCGTAAGCACCTGTGGCTTTTCATTCTTGACCCCTTCTAAAAGTGAAGCCCCATCTTCAAAAGCTTTCACTTTAAAGTCGGGGTTAAGCTCAAGTGTGTAGACTAAAAGTTTTCTGTACCAGTCGTCATCATCGACAACAAAAATGGTGTAAGAAGAACTACTGTTCATAAAATGAATTTAAATGTAAAAAGTAGCAGGTTAAACCTGAGTTTCTAAGTCTTTTTTGATCAGTGAATAGATATCCTCCACTTCATCTATCTGCTTATCGATTTGCTCAAAGGAAGATCTGTCTGCCATTTTCTGGAGTTTTTCTAATGAGGCCACCAGAGTATTAGCACTGAGATGTCTGGCTGGAGGAAGCATTTTGTGAGCTTCTTCCTTAATTCCCGAACGAATTTTAAGCTCGGTGGCCTTTCTTAGGTTCTTCAGGCTCTTGGCAGCGCTATTCCTAAAAGTGCTGATCATCTCGTTTACAAAATCTTTATCTCCGATTGACTTGAGTGTTCCCAAGTCATATAATTTTTCACCGTTCATTTGGTACGAGTGGTTTGGTTTAGACTGGCCATTAGAAGCCTTATCAATGCCAGTGAGCTGCTCTATAGCTTCGAGAAATTCAGCTTCATCGAATGGCTTGCGCATAATCTGGTCGAAGCCCGAGTCTTTGCTCAGCTCACGTTCATAGTTTGAAATTGTAGCTGTAAGGGCCATCATTGGGCTCTTGGAATTCAGCCCTTTGGTCTTTCTAATTTTGTCCACTATTTCGAAACCGCTAAATCCCGGCATTTTAACATCCAGTATGGCTAAATCGAATGCTTCGCTTTGAAGAGCCTCCAAGGCTTTGGTTCCATCATTGGCCGATATAAGTTCAACATCATGACTCTTAAATACCGCTTCGAGAAGCTTCAAGTTGAAAGGCTCATCATCAGCAATGAGAATTTTAAGGTCTTTAAGATGAATCTCTTTTGCCGGTTTAGCTGATTTTTGAGCTTCATCTAGCTTACCCACTTTGTAAGGAATAATCAGTGAAATTTCAGTGCCCACACCTTCTTCACTCTGAATTTCCAAATCACCATGGTGAAGGTGAAGAATCATATTGGTAATGGCTAAGCCTAAGCCGGTTCCCTTTCTTTGATCTGAGGTGCTGGCCTGCTCAAACTCTTCGAATATTTTGTGCTGCTTGTCTTTGGGAATACCAACGCCAGTATCGCGAACCGATATTCTTAACGTTACATCTTTTGCATTTTTTTCCTGAATAGAAGCGCTGAGCGTGATGGATCCCTCATCAGTATACTTGAGAGCATTATGAACCAGGTTGGTTACCATCTGACGAAGTCTGTGCGGATCGCCATTCACATATTTTGGTACCGATTCAAATTCAGTTCTTAGCTTGATTCCTTTGGTTGAAGCCTTCTCTTCAAAAATTCGGATGACATCGAAGAGCGTTGCCTTCACATCAAAAACCTCTTGCTCTAATTCTACCTTATTGGCCTGAAGCTTTGATAGATCCAGTATGTCATTGAGCAGGTGAATCAAATGATCGGATGAGTTTTTCACCACTTCCAATTGATCTCTCTGTTCCGGAGACATTTCTGTTTTAAGGAGCTGATTAGTAAAGCCGGCAATGGCGTTCATCGGTGTTCTGATTTCATGGCTCATATTGGCCAGGAACCTCTCCTTGGCTAAAGCTAAATCCTCTGCATTTCGTTTGGCTAGTCTTAAGGCATTCTGGTACTTTTTATTCCTAGTCAAATAGTTGATCTGAGTGACAATAGTGATTAAAAGGAGAATACTTGTCAACGTAGAAAACACCACAATTTCCTGATTGGTGTCTTTAGCCATAGCCTCTGCACCCAACACATTCTTCTGATCGTTTTCCAGCTCAATGTTTTCCAATTCATTAATGAGGTAAACAATACTGTCTTGCAATTCAGCAGACTCAGTTTGCAGATAGCTCAGCCTGTTCCGCATTTCATCGTCTTGTCTGGTGCTTGCAGACTTGGCATTGGAGAGCTCTTCGAGAATCTCTTTATGAATTCTTTCGGATGGATTCACAGCGGCCACCGTATCGGCCTTATTCTTACGAGTTAGGAGTCTTCCGAAAAAACCTTTCTTAGGCTCTTCTTCTATGGTATCTTCCTCAATAGCCTGAGGAATACTCTCAATTTTCTTAGCCAGATCGTCCAGAGTACTCTCCAGAATATCTGAATTAAGGGCACCAATTTGCGTTTGCACTTTAGCCCATTGGTTTACTAGGCTAGCAAGTGAATCGTACATACCTATCACTCTCTCGTCCTCAATTGTTCCTTTTAAAGAGTCGATTAAGTAAAGGCTCTCATCCAGGGCTCCATTGAATGTTTTTAGAAGCCCGGGCTTTGGATCATTTCTATAGGTATCAATGCTTCTCTCCATCTCGTTGATATAGAAGGACACCTCATTGAGTACAATTAAATTGTAGTTAGGTTGAGCACTTTCTTCTAGTTCTATCACCATCTGGTCTAACTTGGAATAAGCCTTGTAGCCCATGATCATGATAATGACTGTGGTTATGGGAAGTGCAATGTTTATCGTCCAGGCGAGTGTCCTTCGGTTAATAATTTTCATGGAGTTACTTGAGTTGACAGCGATTGATTAAAAAATTGACACTAACTCTTCAAGATAACATCCAAACCTGAACGATTGTTATTCTTTGGTTTCAAAAAAAGCTCTGACCTAAGAGCCAGAGCTTTTTGATTATATCTGTTTTTAGAATATGTCGATCAATAAACTAAGAGTAGTGCTTGCCTCAACGCTAAAGGTTGTCATTGATTCACCATCGATCTCAACTTCAACAGTAGAGGCTGTTTCAAACTTAGTTTCGTTGCTCAAAGTCTCTTCGTTGTACTCTGCAACAATTAGCTCGTAGTCACCCTCTGGCATAAAGGCCAAAGTAAAGTTACCGGTTGCTGCGGCTACTGCACTGTTGATCGATCCTTCGAATCTAGAGCTTCCTTCAGCAGGTTCGCTCATTTCAGATTCGTTGAATGTTCCTTCTAAGTAAGCATACACAACTACTTTATCGGCATCCTGGTAATCGCTCATATCAATAGCACCTTGGATAGTACCTGAAGTAGTTTTGGAAATCAATCTTGCAGTTGGTCTTAGGTTGTAATCACCATTACCTTGTTGAACCAATGCTTTTCTCAAATCAACGTCAAGAACTACTTCTGACATTCCGTTAGCTAATACTTCAAAGTCTCCAAAGATTTTGTAACCCGAAGTAGATCCACTCGGTACATCAATTTCCTGTGTAGTGTTATCAGTAAATTCTACCCATGCTTGAGACATGCTGTTAAGAATCAATCTTACTTCATCATAGGCACCGGCATCAACTTCAGCTTCACCCAAAAACTTGGTTTGACCGTTTTGGTAAGCCATCAAGTTGAAGGTTTCTGGTTCATCGAAAGTGATTGAATTTTTCATTGTTCCGTTAGCAATTACCTGAACCTCATCAATGGCCAAGTAAACTCCCGAAATATTTTCAGCGTCAACTGCCGCATCTGTTGCCTCTACACTTACTGTACCTGTACCGCTCATTTCGTCACCGTTATCATCACAGCTTGTGAAGACTAATCCTGTGGTGACTACTAGGGCTGCTATTAAAGTTTTTAAAGTTTTCATTGTTTTGGATTTTAGTTTTCAAAATTGTTGTGCCATTTCAGTTTCCAATCTGATGCCACTTGGTTATTAGCACTGATATTCAGATAGTTACAAATTGTAAAAACTACGATTCTCTATCATTGAGAGAATTTCTTTTTCATTTTGAAAAGGAATTTGACGAGCAAAGGCCAATAGCCAATTCAATGAATATTTGAGGGCCTAGCAATTAGCAGGGCAATTGGAATTTTCTATTTTTGACGTTCGAACTGGTCAACAATCGTCATTAATAATTCATGGCAAAAGCTAAGTCTCCAAGCGAAACCCCATTGATGAAACAATACAACGCCATTAAGGCGAAGTATCCGGGTGCCCTACTCCTTTTTAGGGTTGGCGACTTCTATGAAACCTTTGGAGAAGATGCAGTTCGCGCCAGCAAAGTGCTGGATATAGTGTTGACCAAAAGAGCTAATGGTGCTGCCAGTCATATTGAATTGGCTGGCTTTCCACATCACTCACTCGATTCCTATTTGCCAAAGCTGGTAAGAGCTGGAAATAGAGTAGCCATATGCGACCAGCTGGAAGATCCGAAATCTGTCAAAGGCATTGTGAAGCGAGGCGTCACTGAGCTTGTAACTCCCGGCCTTTCTTTCAATGACAATGTGCTGGAACAAAAGCGAAACAACTATCTGTGTTCGCTGTACTTTGGCAAAGATGTTTTGGGTGCTGCTTTCCTCGATTTGTCTACCGGAGAATTTCTGGCAGCAGAAGGTAGCCCAGGATATATCGATAAACTGGTTCAGGGCTTAAGCCCTTCAGAGTTTATCTTTTCCAAGTCGCAGAGAAGCCAGTTCGAAGAACACTTCCGCGACAACTTCAACACCTACCATATAGACGATTGGGTTTACGCTTTCGACTATACCTATGAGAAATTGACTTCTCATTTCTCTACCTCATCGCTCAAAGGCTTTGGAGTGGAAGATATGAAGTTAGCTATTGTAGCAGCGGGAGGTATCCTTCATTATTTGGAAGATACTGAGCACCGAGAAACCGGCCATATTGCCACCATTAGTCGAATTGAAGAAGACAAATACGTTTGGCTCGATAAGTTTACCATCCGCAACCTTGAGCTCATTCATCCGCAGCATCAGGGAGGTGTGCCTTTGATTGACGTGCTCGATCATACCCTCACTCCGATGGGATCCAGATTGATGAAGCGATGGATGGTATTGCCTTTGAAAGAGCTCAATAGAATTGAAGATAGGCTTTCCGTAGTAGATGCCTTTTATGAGAATGCTGAACTGCGCGATGAAATAGCAGAGCATTTAGAGCAAATCAATGACCTTGAAAGACTGATTTCTAAAGTGGCTGTGGGAAGAATCAACCCAAGAGAGTTGATTCAGCTGAGAAGATCGCTGGAGAGCGTAGGCCCAATTAAGGCTTATTTGGCTAACACCAACGTGAAGGCATTAACCCATCTGGCTGACCAGCTAGATACATGCGAGAAGCTGGTTCAGCGCATTACTACGGAATTGAAAGAAGACTCTTCCATTCACTCCAATCAAGGGGGTATCATCAAAGAAGGAATCGATGAAGAGCTTGATGAGTTAAGAAGTATAGCTTTCAGCGGAAAAGATTACCTCATTCAGGTTCAGCAGAGAGAGGTGAAGAATACTGGCATTTCGTCATTGAAAATCGCTTATAATAAGGTATTCGGCTATTATCTCGAGGTAAGCAATACTCACAGAGATAAGGTGCCAGAAAGCTGGATTCGCAAGCAGACTTTGGTAAATGCCGAGAGATACATTACCGAAGAACTTAAAACTTATGAGGAAAAGATCATTGGTGCGGAAGACCAGTATAAGGTTATTGAACAAAGACTTTTCCAGGAGTTAGTGGCCTATGCCGGAGATTATGTAGCCAAGATTCAGCAAAACGCCAGGTACATCGCCATGGTAGATTGCTTGATTTCATTTGCCATTGTGGCCAAACAGAATAACTACTGCCGCCCTGAGATGAACGACAAGATGGTGGTAGACATTCATGAGGGTCGCCATCCGGTAATTGAGCAGCAGCTTCCGGTAGGTGAATCTTATGTACCCAACGATGTTTCGCTCGATGATCATAACCATCAGATTCTGATTATCACAGGTCCGAATATGGCAGGTAAATCTGCTCTGCTTAGGCAAACGGCTTTGATTGTACTGATGGCCCAAATGGGGAGTTATGTACCAGCCTCTAAGGCCATTTTGGGAATTACGGATAAAGTGTTTACCAGAGTTGGTGCCAGTGATAACCTCTCCAAAGGAGAGTCTACCTTTATGGTAGAAATGACTGAGACCGCTAGCATTCTCAACAATCTCTCCAACAGATCACTGGTATTGATGGATGAAATTGGCCGTGGTACCAGCACCTACGATGGTATTTCAATTGCCTGGTCAATTGTTGAGTATTTGCACAATCATGATAAGTTCAAGCCGAAGACCTTATTTGCTACACACTATCATGAACTGAATCAGCTGGAAGAAGACTTTCCGGCTATTAAGAACTACAATGTCTCCGTAAAAGAGGTTGGAGATAAAGTGATCTTCATGCGCAAACTGAAAAAGGGTGGCAGTGAGCACAGCTTCGGTATTCACGTGGCTCAAATGGCCGGCATGCCGAATCAGGTGGTGATTCGCGCAGCAGAGATTATGCAGCATTTAGAGAAAGACAAGATCAGAAATAAGGATCAGGAAAAAATGAAGTCTATTCCGAAGAATAACTATCAGATGACTTTGTTTGAGGCAGATCCTGCTTTTAA
>JABXIP010000064.1 GCA_013373005.1 Cytophagia bacterium
CTCTTTCCCGAAAGTCTCTTTCATGGCTTTAGCCGCAGCCAAATATGCCGGAGAATCCGTTGGTGTAACCGCAGGCAATGCGCCATGGTGTGGAGTTACTTTCACTTTAACCGATGGTGGAGCAATCGACTCAAAATGTTTCTGGAACAATTCAGTAATTTTATCTGGGTCTTGATGTGGCACCAAACGCATGGATATTTTAGCATATGCCTTAGAGGCAATAACCGTTTTGGCTCCTTCACCAGTGTATCCGCCCCAAATTCCGTTTACGTCTAATGTAGGTCGAATAGAAGCTCTCTCCATAGTTGAGTAACCTTCTTCTCCCTCCACATCGCTCAGTCCGATGGATTTCTTATAGGCCTCCAGGTTGAAAGGTGCTCTAGCCATAGCAGCACGTTCTTCGGCTGTAAGCTCTAGCACATCGTTATAGAACCCAGGAATGGTGATGTACTTTTTGTCATCTTTCAAAGAGGCGATCATTTCGGCCAAAACATTAATTGGATTCGGCACAGCCCCACCATACAGCCCAGAGTGCAAATCTCTATTTGGTCCGGTCACTTCAATCTCAAGGTAACTCAAACCTCTAAGCCCTACAGTGATCGAAGGCACATCATTGGCTATGATTCCGGTATCGGAAATGAGCACAATGTCATTGGCCAGCATATCCTTATGCTCTTCCAGGAAGATCTCTAGATTATCTGAACCTACTTCCTCTTCGCCTTCAATGATGAACTTAACATTACAAGTCAATTCTCCTGAAGCCATCATGGCCTCAAAAGCCTTTACGTGCATGTATACCTGACCCTTGTCATCGCAAGAACCACGGGCAAAAATGGCTCCATCAGGATGTATTTCTGTTTCTTTAATGACTGGTTCGAAGGGAGGAGAATCCCACAGATCGAGCGGATCTGGCGGCTGAACGTCATAATGGCCATAGACTAGAACAGTTGGAGCACTTTCCGACACCTGCTTTTCACCATAAACAATCGGGTGACCCTTGGTTTCGAAAATCTCTGCTCTATCTGCACCTGCTTCTTGCAGTTTAGCTTGAATAAACTCTGCAGCCTTTTTTACATCAGCCTTGTGTCGGCTGTCTGCACTTACTGAAGGGATTCTTAGCAAGTCTAGCAACTCCTCTAAAAACCGCTCTTTGTTTTGATTGATAAATTCTTGAGTTCCGCTCATTTTTCCTCCATTTGAGCCGCAAGTTAATCGATTGAAAATGAAAGTAAAGACCGGCAGTCAGAAGATTGGAATTGAACTATATATCCGGAATTATTCCGTGAGCTGAGGCATGGGCTTTCGGCTTTTCACGAAGATGCCCTCACCTTTACCTACTACCTTTCCATCTTCGTTCAGAATTTCCGAAGAGGCGATAAATCCATCTTCGTCAGCCTTTAAAAGTTTGCCTTTGGCTATCAGCCTTCCTCCCATAACAGGTCTCACAAATTCAATCTGGTAAGACTTGGTCACTAGGAAATAATCATCTACATGAGTAGCACAGGCAAAGTAAGCAGCATCGTCTAATAGCTTAAAGTAGATGGCACCATGCATGGCTTCTCCGCCATGAAAGAATTCCTCTTTAACTGTCAGTTCGTAAATGGCCTCACCATCGGCCAAAGACATTTCAGAACCAGCAAAAATGGTTTTGTTGATGGGTGCCGAATGAAAAAGCTTAATTAGAAAATCGTAATGATCTGTTTTACTCATAATCAGGGATTAATCCGAATTGGATAAAGTGGTGTTTGAAATGTTTTCGATGAAAAAGCAGCCATTCTTGGGCCTTCATTGGTCCTCCATAGGGATGATTAGCCACGAAATCGGGTTGCTCCTTTACAAAGTTCAGGAAGAAATCTCTTTCTTCTAAAAGTTTCGCTTTGGCCGACTCAAGATCAGGAAACCTTAAAGGCTGAAGCTCATCATTTCCTACAGGCGAAGGAATATTCCTGCGCATTGGGCTGTCCTTCATTAAGTATGCCTTGGTCTTGGGCCAATCTTCCTCTTTGGTTACAAATGGAATGTTGATTTTACCGATAGACATCTTAAAAGTGATGATCAGATGCTCTACCATATGCTGAGGAGTCATTTTGCCCCAGGCGGCTGAATGCTCGGTAGTCAACTCAGCCAAGTGAACTGGTGCCTCCTCAATTAAAAAAGATGTTGCTGAAAGTTCTTCCATAAAAAAGGCCTCGCTGCAAAATTTCAGAACGAGGCCTTTAAATTATAAATCTTATCTATCAATCTTCTCCTAAGAAAGGATATCTGTAATCTTCTGGCGAAACGAATGTCTCTTTGATCAATCTTGGCGACACCCATCTGAGTAGGTTGATCATAGAACCTGCCTTATCGTTGGTTCCAGAACCTCTTGCTCCACCAAACGGCTGCTGTCCTACAACGGCACCTGTCGGTTTATCGTTGATGTAGAAGTTACCGGCAGATTGCTCCAAGGCTTTCACTGCCACTTCCAGTGCATATCTGTCTTGCGAGAAAATAGCACCTGTCAAAGCGTATGGAGAAGTTTCATCGACCAGTTTCAAAGTAGCCTCATAGTCTTCTGGCTCATATACATAGATTGTAATCACTGGGCCGAAGATCTCTTCACACATGGTGGTATACTTAGGATCTGTAGTCAAAAGCACAGTTGGCTCAATGAAGTATCCTTTAGACTTATCGTAGTTACCACCGGCAATTACTTCCACTTTATCGCTTGCCTTGGCATTGTCGATGTACTTGGCAATTTTATCGAAAGACTTTTCGTCAATCACTGCATTGATAAAGTTTGAGAAGTCTTCAGTTCCTCCCATTTTGAAGGTTTTCAGGTCTTCCTGAACATATTTCTTCACATCTTCCCAAAGGTTAGCAGGAATATAGGCTCTTGAAGCGGCAGAACATTTTTGTCCCTGGAATTCGAAAGCACCTCTGGTAATGGCAGTAGCCACTTGCTTCGCGTAAGCAGACTTATGCACCATAATGAAGTCTTTACCTCCCGTTTCGCCTACAATTCTTGGGTAAGATCTGTAGTTGAAGATGTTCTCGCCAATGGTCTTCCAAATGTGCTGGAATACGGCAGTACTACCCGTAAAGTGAATTCCACCAAAATCTTTGTGCTTGAAAATGATATCTCCGGCAGTCGGTCCATCAACATAGAAAAGGTTGATAACGCCAGGAGGCACACCTGCTTCGTTGAACACTTCCATCAACACATTGGCAGAATATATCTGAGTATAAGCCGGCTTCCAAACCACAGTGTTACCCATCATGGCCGGAGCGGTAGGCAGGTTACCTGCAATGGCTGTAAAGTTGAAAGGAGTCAAAGCGAACACAAAACCTTCTAGCGGTCTTTGCTCAACTCTGTTCCATATTCCTGCTGCAGAATCTGGCTGCTGCTTATAGATCTCAGTCATGTATTGAACATTGAATCTTAAGAAATCTACAATCTCACAAGCCGAATCAATTTCTGCCTGAAAAGCATTTTTAGACTGCCCCAACATGGTGGCAGCATTGATTTTATCTCTATAAGGACCAGCGATTAACTCAGCAGCTTTTAAGAAAATAGCAGCTCTGTTTTCCCAGCTCATAGCAGCCCAATCTTTCTTGGCGGCCATTGCCGCATCGATTGAAGCTTGAACATGTGAAGCATCTCCCTCGGAGAAATACCCTAAAATATGTTGATGATCGTGAGGAGGAGAGAGAGGTAATTTCTTATCTGTTCTCACTTCCTCTCCATTGATATACATAGGAATATCAACTTGCTTAGAACGAGCCTCGGCAATGGCTGCCTGCAGACTGGCTCTTTCTTTTGTGCCGGGTGCGTAACTGTTAATTGGTTCGTTCTTCGCGACCGGAACATTAAAAAAACCTGTTGCCATAGTTTACTTTTTAGGGTTATACATTTCTATTGCGGCAAATATAAGAGTTCGCCTAGGGATGAAAAACCAATCCCCAATTATAGAATGGATTTCAGCTGCTTAAGGTTCGAAATTTCATGCTGAACAGTAACTTTTGTTGCCATTCCTTTAGGATTGAACCAAACATGATCCATTTCAATGCCTTTGGCCCCGGCAATGTCCGAGCCGAGGTTATCGCCAATCATAATGGAGTCGAAAACAGAGGCTCCTGTTAGCTCAAAAGCCACTTCGAAAATTCTCCGATTGGGTTTTCTGGCTTTGGAAGATTCTGAAGTAATCACATGCCCAAAGAATTTTTCCAGCTGAGAATGCTTCAGCTTTACCTGCTGAATATCGTTAAAGCCATTGGTAATTAGGTGAAGACTGTATTTACCGGCTAAATATTCCAAAACCTCAAATGTACCTGGAAAAACAGCCGGTTTGGTAGGCGCTAGATTGATATACTCACTTTCAAGATTTTCTGGAAGATGCACTTCATCTACCCTCAGCTTCTGAAAAATCTGAGGAAATCTCCTCTTGCGAATATCTCCACGACCAATTCTATGTTGGTTGTACAAATCCCAAAGCTGATCGTTCACTTCGAAGAAAGTAGCTACCAGCTCTTCCTTGGTAAATGAGTTCAGTTCGTGGAATTTATAATGATCGTAAAGTTCAAAAAGTGCCTCTGAGGCATTGGTATCATAATCCCAAAGGGTATGATCCAGGTCGAAAAAGATGTGTTTGTAGTAGGCCAAGTTATTTGTAGAACTCGCGATTGGTAAATCTGTTTTGGGCTAGCTCACGATTGGAGGCCAGAATCTCATAGGTTTCCTGATCTTTCTGCAAGGTGCCGTCTTTTACCAGAAACTCAAAGATACGGTGAATGATCTC
>JABXIP010000228.1 GCA_013373005.1 Cytophagia bacterium
ACGAACTACTCCATTTCCAACACTGATGGAACACTGTCAATCGGCCAAGCTGCATTGACTGCCACAGCCGATGATAAGAGTAAAACTTATGGTGATGTGAATCCAGCTCTTAATATCACTTATGATGGTTTTGTTAATGGGGATGATGCTACAGATATCACAGAGCCAAGTATCTCAACATTGGCAGACGCTATGAGCGATGTGGGAGATTACGATATTTCTTTAACTGACGGTTCGGCTGATAATTACTTGCTGATTAAGAATAACGGCACAATCAGTGTTGTTAAGGCAGATTTGATTGTGAAGGCCAATGACAAGATATTTAATAGGGGTGAAGAGGTTCCGGAATTGACGATGTCATTTGAGGGATTTGTGAATGGCAACAGCCAGGAAGATATTGATGAGTTGCCTTTAATTAGAACTACTGCTTTGGCTAGTTCTGAGCGAGGAGAGTATCCGATTCAACTGAGTGGGGGACTAGACAATAATTATGATTTGATTCTTGTAAATGGTGAAATGACAATCACCGGGCCAGTAGTGGATTTGGTTTCATCAATTGAGTTTGATAAAACCGGAGTTAAAGAGTCAGCTATTGAGGTACTCAATGTTGATAACACAGGGGATGGTGAGTTAATAGTTTCTTCAATAGAAGTTCCGGTAGGCTTCAGTGTTGATATAGAAGGTTTTACAACAGATGCTGGAAACAGGGAAGCTTTGTCTATTACTTTTGAACCAACAGAAGTACAAGTTTATAATGGAAAGCTAATTCTTACCACCAACGATGGTGAAATAGAGATTTCTTTGAGTGGTGAAGGTGTTTTGGTAGCAGGAATCGAAGATGATCAACTTAAGGCTTCTCAGGTAATTCTATATCCTAATCCAGCCAACAAGTTTTTGACAGTAGATCTTTCTGAGGCGGGAATCTTCAAGTCAACAATTAAAATGATTGACGCAAAGGGCAACACTGCCATTGTGGAGAAGGTTGAGGCGCAAGCTGAGAAGGAAATAGATGTGAGTCGCCTGACTCAGGGAGTTTATCTGCTTATGGTTGAAAGCCATAGGGGGACTGTTATCAAAAAAGTAATAATTAAACGGTAACCACCCCTTCCTAAATATTTTAGGAGGAGCTCTTGGGTACTCTTTTTATGCTTCTTCTTGCTTAAGCTGCTTTTCGTAAAGCTCTTTATAAACACCACCTTGGGCCAATAGAGATTCGTTTGTGCCGTGCTCAATGATTTTTCCATCGTCAAGCACGATAATTTTGTCCGCTAATTTGGCACTGGAAACACGGTGAGAAATAATCACTGTGGTTCTGCCTTTCATAATTCTTGAAAGACTGTTAAGAATGGTATTCTCTGTATTGGTATCTACTGCAGAAAGCGCATCATCCAGAATCAGAACTTTTGGATTTCTAACGATGGCTCTGGCAATAGAAGCTCTTTGTTTTTGCCCTCCGGAAAGCGTTATGCCTCTTTCACCAAGAATGGTTTGCAGGCCTTTCGGGAAGTCACTGATGTTTTCGAATAGATCGGCATCTTTGGTGGCCTGTACTACTTCCTCCAAACTGATATTATCACTACCAAAGGCAATGTTGTTTTGGATAGTATCTGAGAACAAGAACACCTCTTGAGGTACGTAGCCCATTTGGCTTCTCAAACTCGAAATGTCGTAAGCTTTAATGTCTTTTCCGTCTACAGAAATACTTCCTGAGCTGGTATCATAAAGCCTAAGCATAAGGTTGGCAATAGTGCTCTTGCCGGATCCGGTGGTTCCAATAATAGCAATGGATTCTCCTGCTTTCACATCGAATGAAATACCATCGAGAGCTCTAATACCAGAATCTGGATAATCGAATGTTACATTCTTGAACGATACATCGCCCTTAATATCACTTTGTAGGTTTTCGGTACTTACAATATGATTCTTCTCTTTCAGGAATTGGTTGATTCTCTTTTGTGATGCCGCAGCTCTTTGGTTGATACTGGTGATCCAACCTAAAGCAGTTACAGGCCAGGTAAGCATGTTTACATAAATCACAAACTCAGCAATATTACCATAGGTGATTTCACCTTTAATGACCTGACTTCCTCCTATATATATGGTGAGAATAATACTCAGTCCAATAAGAGCCATAATTAGGGGGAAAAATAGTGCATTGACGAAAGTGAGTCGCAGAGATCTGTATTTATACTTTTCACTTTCAGCAGCGAATTTATCTGCAGAGTCTTTTTCTCTAACAAATGCTTTCAGAACCCTGATGCCTGAAAATGCTTCTTGTACATAGGTTGAGAGATCAGAAAGGCTCTCCTGAATTTTCTCAGACCTTTTGTTAATTACATTATTGACGAAGTAAATGCTTAAAGAAAGTATGGGCAATGGCAACAGAGCATAAATGGTGAGCTCAACATTTACTTTGAGCATTTCATAAATAACCATTGGAAAAAGCACCAAAAGGTTGATGCCATACATAATACCCGGCCCAAGGTACATTCTCACCTGGCTCACATCTTCAGAGATTCGGTTCATTAAATCTCCGGTGTTATTCTTTCTGTAAAAACTCAGTGGCAGATTCTGATATTGCTCGAAAACTTCATTTTTCAGATCATATTCCACTTTTCTAGACATTACAATCAATGTCTGTCTTACAAGGAAAAGAAAGAAACCACGTAGAAATGCCATCAAAATCATGATGGCTCCCAATATTAAAACACCAACCTCAAGCCTGTCGAATACCGATTCACTTAGACCAGTACCTTCAAAAAGTCTATATACTTTAAAGCTGTCGGTAACATAGTCGATAGCATAGCGCACAACTTTGGCTGGCCATACCCCAAAGTAGTTGGAAATGACAAGGAATATAAAGCCCGTTATGAGCAGATGCTTGTACTTAAAAAGGTATTTGTTGAGGTGCTTAAGTTCTTTCACGGTTATCTTAACAGCAGTGCTTTGCTAAAGGTTGCCTCAAATGAATATCCCTAGAAGATGTAAATCTTTTGGTTACTTTTGCGGCTGTGGCTCAAAAATGTTAGCCGCGGCAAATATAAAGTAAACTAAGTTATGAATGTAATGGAGGAAATTAAGACCGAGGATCAAGTCCAAAGTGTCTCAATTTTTAAGGAAGTAGCTAGTCTTGGTCACGAGCAGGTCATGTTCTGCAACGATGAGGCTACTGGTCTAAAAGCCATCATCGGTATTCACAACACGGTTTTGGGGCCTGCTTTGGGAGGAACAAGGTTCTGGAACTATGCTTCTGAAGAAGAAGCGGTGATTGATGTTTTGAGGCTTTCTAGAGGAATGACTTACAAGGCGGCAGTGTCAGGGCTTAATCTTGGAGGAGGTAAAGCAGTGATTATTGGCGATCCAAGAAAGCTTAAGAATGAAGCCTTTTTGAGAAGATTCGGCAAGTTTGTGAACAACCTGAATGGAAAGTATATCACTGCCGAAGACATGAACATGAGTACCAAAGACATGGAATATATTGGTATGGAAACCAAGCATGTTTCGGGTCTTCCGGTAGAAATGGGAGGAAGTGGTAACCCTTCACCCGTAACTGCTTTTGGTGTTTACATGGGAATGAAAGCAGCGGCTAAAAAAGCTTTCGGTTCTGATTCTTTAACTGGTAAGAAAGTATCAGTGCAAGGAGTCGGTCAGGTAGGAATGCACTTGGTTGAGTATTTGGTAAAGGAGAATGCTCAAGTCTTTATTACCGATATTAATCAAGACAGGCTGGCTAGTATTTCAAAAGAAACAGGTGCTAAAGTGGTAGGTATGGACGAAATCTATGATCTTGATGTAGATATCTACGCTCCATGTGCCATGGGAGCCACTATCAATGACGATACCATCTCAAGGTTAAAAGCACAGGTAATTGCCGGTGCTGCAAATAATCAGCTTAAAGATGAAAATAGACACGGTCATATGTTGATAGACAGAGGTATGGTTTACGCTCCAGACTTCGTTATCAATGCGGGAGGAATAATTAATATTTCTTCAGAGTTGAAAGGTGCTTACAATAAGCAGCAAGCTTACAACTGGACCGAGAAAATATATGATACTACCCTTAATATCTTCAGAGTATCTGAAGAAGAGGGAGTTCCAACTCAGCAAGCGGCCATGAAAATTGCCGAAAAGCGTATTGCTGATGTAGGAAATGTAAAACTTTCCATTTAAATAACAGCGAGCGGTTGGAAAAACCGCTCGCTGCTGCTTAATTTAACGTTCTCATACATCTTGAAATGCTCAACCGGAGATCTCTTAGAGTAAAAGTAATGCAAACCCTCTTCGCACTAAGTCAGTGCAAGGAAGCCAATTTCAATATAGGATTAGCTGAAATTGAGGAAGCCTTTCAGCCAGACCTCAACTCAATGGAACCTCAAGACAAGGTTCAGTTGAGAGCTGATAGCAAACAGGCAAAAAGCATTTTGAACCACAAAGTGAATGGTGGTAAACTAAAGGAATCAGAAACTATTTCACCTAAAGTTGAAGAAGCTGCGTCTTTGGCCTACAAAAACTACCTTGAGAATTCTAAAAAGGACTTAGAAAGACTCAGGAAGGACATGTTGTTGGATGCTGAGGCTCTTGTAGACTACTTCTTGTGGGTAATAAGCCTATTGGTGATATGGTCAGACCTGAGTAAAAGAGAAGCAGATAAGAAGCAAAAAATTTCTCCTGAAAGATTGCTTACCGGTGACTTTAATCTTTCCGGTAATAAGGTGATAGATTTCTTCAGAAAGAGCTCCAAAATTCAGGTGGCTATGGTGAAGAGAAACATCTCCTGGGAAGACGAAGAAGACAACTACAAGAATTGGTATAAAGAGGTAGTTAAGAAAGACGAGACCTTCAGTGCTTACCGAAGAACTGCGAACCCAACTTTCGAAGACGACAAAAATATTGCTGAATACCTGGTTAAAGACCTAATCTTCAAAACAGACGTTATATTATCGTTCTTTGAAGAGAAAGACATTCATTGGAAAGAGAATAAGCCAATTGTAAGAAGCTTGGTGGCTAGATCTGTAAGAGATGTTGAGTTAGATTCAGAACCAAAGGGTTTTGAGTTGCCGGATTTTTCAAACAATTGGGAAGAAGACAGAGAGTTCTTTGAGAAGATACTCGATTGTACAGTGGAGAGCGACAAGGAGTATTCTGAAATGATAGCTGCCAAAACCAAAAATTGGGAGGTAGACAGACTGGCCAGCACAGATCAAATCATTCTGAAAATGGCCATTGCTGAGATGCTGAATTTCAGGAATATACCTGTTAAGGTCACTATTAATGAGTATATTGAGCTCTCGAAAAATTATAGTACCCCTAAGAGTAAACAATTCGTTAATGGTATTTTAGATGTTATTTCCGGAGAGTTGAAAGAGAAAGGGGAGCTTAAGAAATCAGGAAGAGGACTCATAGATAATAAGTAATATGAACAGAGGTTCTAGCAATTTATTGGCGTTTGTAGTAGGAGCAGCAACTGGTGCTATCTTAGGTATTCTGTATGCTCCAGACAAAGGGTCAAATACGAGAGATAAACTCAGTTATCAACTAGATAAGTATAAGAAGCAGCTCGAAGACTTATTGGAAGACTTGGTGAACGGAAAGATGGAGGTTTCTTCAATGGCGAAAGAAGAAAGTAAGAAGGTAGTGTCTGATGCCCGAAAAAAGGCAGAGCAGTTACTAACTGATGTTGATGACCTTATCGGACAAATTAAATCAGGTGAAAAAGCATAAATTTAAAATGATGAAAACTAAAATTTCTATTCTAAGCTTAGCAGCATTTGTCTTAATGCTGTCTGGCTGTGGTAATTCTGAAATGGAAAAAAGAATGGCCAACCTCGAGAGAAGAGTGAACCAGCTGGAAAACGGTGGTGTAGCCAGAGGTACCGCTATTACTCCATCTACTACAGCTTCTTCTCAACCTATTGAGAACAATGTTACTTCGAACGCCTCATTCCAGTGGGAATCTACAGTTCACAACTTTGGAACAATTCAACAAGGTGAAGTCGTAAACTATACTTTCAGATTTACCAACAATGGTACTGAAGACCTTAGAATTCAGAGTACTTCAGCTTCATGTGGCTGTACTGTTCCTAATCACACTAAGGAAGCTGTGCCTCCAGGGGGAACTGGCGAGATTGTAGTAAGATTTGACAGTAAAGGAAAATCAGGTCAACAAAGCCCTGTTATTACTGTAGTGGCTAATACTAATCCTAAGCAAGTAAGATTGAGCTTGAGAGGATTTGTTCAAACCAATGCAGTTCCACAACCATAATTTTAGATGATTTATAATATTTTGATTCAAGCGCAATCCCCACAAGGTGGAGGATATATGCAGTTGGTATTATTCGGTGGTATTGCGCTGGTTTTCTATTTCTTTATGATTCGTCCTCAGCAGAAAAAGCAGAAGGATCAGAAGAAATTTATCAATGAAATAAAAAAGGGAGATAGTGTGGTTACCATTGGTGGTATGCACGGAACGGTGTATTCATTAACTGATGAAACCGTAACCATCGAAGTAGACAAGAGCGTGAAGCTTACCTTCGAGAAGTCTTCTATTTCTTTAGATGCCAGTAAAAGAGCCAATGAGAAGGCGTAGTCTTGAGCAAGGCCGAAGATATACTGGGAAAATTTAAAAGGTCTTTCAATACACCAAGTACGAAAGACGAAAAGATAAAGGTGGTCTTGGTATGCATAGTCATATCAACCACCTTTTGGTTTTTTAATGCGCTCAATAAGAGCGACTACGTTACCAGAATAAACTACCCTATTTCCATTCAATACGATGAGTCTGAGTATGTGGCTACAGCCTCCCTGCCTTCACGTATTCCAATAGAAGTGTCTGGTGGCGGATGGGACCTGATGGCTCGCTATTTTGGGCTAAAAATGAATACACTTGAGGTGAACGTGGAAAGACCTGATGAAGATGGTTATATACTCGCCTCTTCTCTTAGACCTTCGGTAACGCCCCTATTGGAGCCTATTGCGGTCAACTACTTTCTCCAGGATAGCATTAAGTTTCAGATTGAAAGACGTATCACAAGGTCGGTAGTGCTGAGCTATGATACTTCGTCTGTTTCTGTGGAGGAAGATTTTGCTCGTACATCTGAAGTTACAATCAGCCCGGCTACTATAGAGTTGATTGGCCCGGGTTCGCAATTGGATGTGATTGGCGATACGCTTTGGATACGAGATGAAATAAGAGGAGTCTCAGAAGACTTTGAGAGCGCTGTAAGTTTGCCAGATCTGCCAGATCTTGTAACGTCTTCTACCAATTCAGTTGATGTAAGCTTTTTTGTAGTGCCTCTTTTTGCTGTAGATGTTTCAATACCAATTGAGCGAAGGAACTTCCCAGACGATTGGGAGATCATTCCAAATCGAGCACAAGTATATTATAAAGTGCCTGAAACCAGCTTCAATGTGGCAGACACGGCAGCAGTGAATGTTTATGTAGACTATCGTCAGATGTTGTCCGATTCCACTCTGAATATTCAGTACTCATTGCTTAATAATAAATTCAGAGAAGTGAGGGTGTTTCCACAAACCGCAAAAGCTTCTAAAAATGAGTAAGCCACTTTTAGTTGGTATTACCGGGGGGATAGGTTCAGGTAAGTCTACAATAAGTCAGTTTTTCAAGATTTTAGGCATTCCTGTATATAACTCAGACGATAATGGAAAGCGTTTGATGGTGGAAGATGCTCAACTCATTGATAACGTTAAATCTGAGTTCGGAGAAGAGAGCTATTTTGAAGATGGTGGTTTGAATCGTTCTTATCTGGCTTCAGAGGTGTTTTCTAATGAAGAAAGACTCAAGATACTTAATGGCCTGGTGCATCCTGCCGTGGGTAGAGATTTCAAAAACTGGATAGCAAGGCATCAAAATTCTCCCTATTTGCTTAAAGAGGCTGCCCTGCTTTTTGAAACAGGCATATATCAGGAGTTGGATAAGACAATTTCAGTGATGGCACCAAATTCAATTCGAATGGGGAGAGTTTTGCTGAGAGATGAACAAAGAAGCCGTCAGCAAATTGAAGATATTATGGCAAAGCAGGTCTCTGACAATCAGCGAAAAAAACTAAGCGATTACTTAATTGATAATAGTGGAGCAGAATTATTGATCCCTCAGGTGCTTAAAATTCACCAGTCATTACTAAGCCTGTTTTCTGAGCGTTCCTAGGCTTATCTGATCAGTATAAAATTTCATTCTGGAGTGCTGATAGTCTAAAGGTTGGATGGTTTCTATTTTGTCCAGCTTATGGTTATAGAATACCTCAACGAGTTGATCTTCCAATAAATACAGGTTCACCTTATAACCATAATATCTAATGGATAATTGAAAGGTGCCATTTCTGTACAAGTACTGAATTTGTTCAGAAAGAGGAAGCTTAAAGAAGTCTGAAAGATCCTTACTCATCAATGTTGAAGATAAGGAAATCTCAAGAAGCTCAGAAGTGGAGTGTGTGATAAAATAAGTTCTTCGGAGGACAGGGAGCTTTATATGTGAAAATGTAAACGCCTTTTCCTGAGTACTGATTAAGGGGTGATTTAAATATGAACGGATATCTAGTGAGTTTCATCACGAGTCCTTGAGCGTGTTTAAAAGACTCAGCTCTCCAATATTTAAAGTGTTTGCACTCATAGTCACTCCTAACCTTGCCCGCTACTTTGACTATATCTTCACCGGTTGCAATCCCTACTTTCCAAATGTATTTCTGGTCCATCATTAGCATATTAGAGTCGATCCACTGCTTCATTTCGTCTAATAAGCTCTTGTCGGCCAAATCATAGTCCAATACATGTGACAAAGCATGAGTTGTCTTCATATTATCAGTTTAGGTTAGAATGAGTCAAATAAGTTTTACAAGCGGGTATTTCGCAGGAGTACTTTCACGAAAGAAACATTTAACGCGCACAAAATCAAGTATATAGCATACAAAGCTCTTAAAGTTTTGTGAACGGCAAAAGATTGACTGTGTGGAATCGTTTGAAATAAATACCAACTTTCAGGTATTGAAGCTAACTTTAAAACTTGGTATCTATGTAGGTATAATTTTTGCTTAATAGTGGCTCATGGTCAGACCGATAAATCATAAACAACTGATAAAGATTCTCAAGGGAGAAGATCTTGAATTCAGGATTACCAACTATGCGGTGAGTGTATCTGGAACTCTTGAGTTAGAAGATCTTACATTTCCACATGATCTGGCTTTCACGGAAAGTGATTTTGAAGAGCTGGAATTTAAGAACTGCAGGTTTTTAGGGAAGCTGACTTTGAGAAATACTGATCTGGAGGTTCTGAAATTTGAGGGCTGTGAGTTCAATGATTTAGAAATTGATAAAAGTCATATTAAAGAACTGACCTTAAATGATTCTGCTAAGCTTCAGAAGTTTAATCTTGGAGCTTCATCTGTCAACAACTTAGAGATCAAGCGCAATTCTCAATTTCAGGCTATTGAGGTGGCTTGTGAAAATAATATCATGTCAGCTTTTATCGAGGACAACGGTAATGGACTCAGTAACTCTTTTAAATCTACCATCTATATCTGTCCTGAGCGATTTGATAACATGGTGCTTAAAAATAACATCTCGGAAATTCTCCACATTGGTACTATTGGTCAGTATTCTTCCTTCGAAATTGACAATCATTCTTCCAACTTGGTTTTGTTTTCCAATTGTAATGGTGCCAATTCCAAGGTGAGCTTTAAAAACCTGCAACCTTTAGATCCTTTTCTAGCGTCAGTCTGCATTGTTAATTCAGACAGAATTATTGAGCTGAAGCAAAATGGAGTGTTCAGCAAATTCAAGAATATCAAGAAATACGATCAAAGTGTTGACCTGCGAAACTATTCAAGAATAGCCGGTTAATAATTCCCCCAAACTAATTTGGTTGAACCATAGCATCTATGGTTTGAATGGTGCCATCCGAATTGTATTTCAGCTCAGTTACCTTCACACTTCTGAGGTGTGTTTTTCCCCCTGATAGGGAACTGTCATGAAAGAATATGTACCATTTACCTTTGAACTCAACAATTGAGTGGTGATTTGTCCAGCCCAGCACCGGCTTCAGAATAACACCCTGATAAGTAAATGGCCCATAAGGATTGTCTCCAATAGCGTAGGCAATGTTATGTGTATCACCAGTAGAATAAGAGAAATAATATTTGCCTTGATATTGATGAACCCAGGCTGCCTCAAAGAATCTTTTATCGTTTTCACCTGCTGTAAGAGGTTCGCCATTTTTATCTACCAGAACAACATCTCGCGGAGCTTCTGCGAATGATTTCATGTCAGCCGAAAGCTTAGCAATTTTGGCACTAAGAGCTGGTTCACCGGCTTCCGGGTAATTGTCCTCTGCTTCATAGTCTCCGGTTTTCCACCGCTGTAATTGGCCTCCCCAAATACCTCCGAAGTACATATAGTATTCTCCATTACCATCTCGAAATATGGCTGGGTCTATACTATAACTTCCATTTATGGGTTCAACTTCAGGTTGAAAAGGACCGAATGGTTTAGAACTGGTGGCCACTCCAATCTTAAAGACGCCATTCTTGTCTTTTGCCGGGAAGTAGAAATAATAGGTTCCGTCTTTTTCCGCAGCGTCCGGAGCCCACATTTGCTTTCCTGCCCATGG
>JABXIP010000368.1 GCA_013373005.1 Cytophagia bacterium
ATTCCTCTTTCCAGCAACCAGTACATCACATCAGGAGCCGAAACCCCTTCAACCGTA
Organism: Cytophagia bacterium; assembly: GCA_013373005.1. Lineage (GTDB taxonomy): Bacteria > Bacteroidota > Bacteroidia > Cytophagales > Cyclobacteriaceae > Roseivirga. The sequence goes on from JABXIP010000368.1 coordinate 58, forward strand.
AACGAAACTATGCCTCCTAATTGAGTACCATGATCATGAAGTTTGATATGATCCATTTGAGAAAGGCCATCTCTCAATTGCTTTCCTAGCGCCTGAACCCTTTGCCAGACATTTTCCATTCCGGCTTCATAGGCATAATCTGCTGCTACCTTTAGCCCAATCTGATTGGCTCTATTGCCTTCCCAGTTTTCAAACTTGCGTGCATCTTGGCGGATGGAATAGCTTCGCTCCCCTGTCCATGTAGCGGAATGTAAATCTATAGTATATGGTGTGAGCTTGGGCAAAACTGACTTTCGAACATACAGAAAGCCAGTGCCTCTAGGTCCTCTCATGTACTTTCTTCCTGTCGCAGAAAGCATGTCGCACTGAATCTTTTCAACATCTATTGGGTACTGACCGGCCGATTGACAAGCATCGAGTAAGTACAAAACTCCTTTTCGCTTACAGATAGCCCCTATCTCTTCTGCAGGAGCCAAATGACCCGAATTCGTTGGCATGTGACAAATAGCAACCAACTTGGTTTTATTGGTGAACAGCTTCTCAAAGGCCTCAATGTCCTCATCGCCATTAGCATCATTAGGAATTACCTTAATCACCGGCTTTCTAGGATGATGCAGGTAGGCCAAATAGTTGCTGGCATAGTCAGTTCTGTTACAGATGATTTCATCGCCTTCCTGCCAGTCTATGGCCTGAAAAGCGGCATTCCAGGCCGCAGTGGCATTTTCCAAAATGGCAATTTCTTCGCTTTGAGCATTGATTAACCTGGCGATAGCATCATAAGCAGCTTCTAGCTCATCCGCTCTCTTCATCTGAATTTCGTATCCCCCGATGATTGATTCCTCCTTTAAGAAATCAATCACAGCATCTCTAACAGGGTTAGATGGCAAAGAAGCACCCGCATTGTTGAAATGAATTACTTTTTGAGTACCATCCGTTTCTGCTCTGAATTTGGCAATGTCTTTGTCTGTAAACATGTTGAAAGTTAGTCATCCTTATAAGAATGACACCAATTACTCAAGAGGTATTTCAGTCATAATTTAGCTTCACTATCTTTAAATCAAATTCGCTTCACATGAAAAAACTACTCAGTGCTATTCTTCTTTTCTGCTCTATGGGCATTTATGCCCAAGTCAACCAATCTGAGGTTGATGCTTTTATTAAGGAATACAGCAGTAAGCATGAAGTAAGTGAAACAGAATTGCGCGGACTTCTGCAGACCGCAGAATTTCAGCAAGGAATTATAGACAAAATTAGTAAACCTGCTGAAGGCACTATGACATGGGAGCGCTACCGCAAGATTTTTGTTACAGAAGAAAGAGCACAAGCAGGAGTAGATTTCTGGAAAGAACATAAAGAAACAGTGGCCAAGGTTAGCCAGGAAACTGGCGTGAATGAAGAAATCATACTTGGAATCATAGGAGTTGAAACCTATTTCGGCCGAATTAAAGGAAGCTACAAAGTGCTCGATGCGCTTTACACTCTTGGCTTCGGCTATCCGAAAAGAGGAAAATTCTTTAAGTCTGAGCTCGCTAAATACCTTGAACTCACGGCTAAGGAAGACCTGGACCCTAAAACGATTGAAGGATCTTATGCCGGAGCCATGGGATATTCACAGTTTATGCCAAGCAGTTACCTAGCATACGCTAAAAGTTTTGATGAAGGAGGAACAGCAGACCTCATCAACGACCCTGCCGATGCCATTGCTAGTGTTGCCAACTATCTGAAAGTACATCGATGGAAAAGAGGTGAACCGATAGTAGCAAGCGCTAATTTCACAAGAAAGTTGACTAACCTCAACAAGCAATCACTTAAGCCAAAGAACAAGCTCTCTGACTATACAGCTTTAGGTATTGAGCCTGGATTCAAAGTCTCAGGAGACACTCCAGCCACATTGGTAATTCTTGATATGGAGGAAGGAAAAGAGCACTGGTACGGCTTCGATAACTTCTATGTCATCACCAGATACAATCATAGCCCCATGTATGCCATGGCCGTTTTTCAGCTCGCTGAAAAAATGAAGGGAATGATGGATTGATTGGTTTTTTAGCTTAAATTAAGTCTATGTCAACTGACGAAAGAAAATTGGAGATAATCAGAAAAGTGAGTTCTGATATAGATGAGCCAACACTTGATGCAATCGAATATTTGTTATCAACATCTTCCGATATCCCAGAACCCATACTTAGAATAATAGAACAAGCAATGGCCGAAGAACCTTTGGAAGAGTATACTTCCGCTAAAGATGCTATTGAGAAAAGCAAAACATGAGGAGAGTCAAATGGACACACACCGCAAAGAAATCGCTCAACCAAGTTTATGAATTTTCAAATGTTGTCTGGGGGAGCAATGTTGCCAATCATTTTTTGCAGTTGGTAGACTCAAGGATTAGTTCACTGATTAAAAATCCTGAGATTGGAAAAAGACATCGCAATTTCCGATCAATATTAATTCATAAACATGTTCGACTCTTTTATGAAACTCGGAATTCAGAGATAGTATTACTTGCCTTCTGGGACAATAGGCAAGACCCCAATAAACTTGCAGTTTTGCTTCTAAAAAAGTAGTCCCGACATTGCTGACGGGACCCGGATAGAAAACACTTTTATGCTAAATTTATCTCAAACCAAAAACTAATCAGGCATTTGTAAGTGTTTCGTTTTTTGAATCAGGTGTTGCACCTGCTCTTCTGTAACGATTTGTTTTCCACCTTCTTTTAATTCATCCAATAATAATTCGGCTACCCTCTCCTCTCTTATTTCATCTCTTCGTTCCTTTCGCAGCATATTCAAGTAATCATGTAATAGACTACGGCAGGTGTCTTCCACATGAAAAACCACACCGCTTATGGTGATTTTGTCTTGGCTGCTCATCGCTTCGGGGTAAAATATAGGTTGAAAAAACATTTCGCTACAGTTTGTTCTTTAGACTCATCTTCTTTGGGATAGTTACCCAATTAGTAGCCATTTAGTATATAGATGATGTGTACGCGGAAAATGTTGCATTCAGATGAAATTTTAACACTCGTTAAATAAACTTAACACTTCATCACTTAGATCTTCTGAAATAAATATCGGAAGTAACCGTCTCGAGAGACACATGCTTTCCTCCTTTGCCAAGATTAGCTGATATCTCATGAGCACTGATTAATGGCAGGCCTTTATCCTTACTCATAAGAAAATCATGATTGGTGAAAATTCCACCATTCACAGTTTTGATCTCTACTTCAGCACCTTGATCTTCGGGCCATTCGAGTTCAATGTCTCCGGTAACTGTTTTAGCATAGAGTTCTTTGTAGAACCCTTCAATGAACAAATCACCGATAACAGACTCGATATCTAACTCAGCATCTTTGGGTAATTTAACTTCCACCGAAACATCCATACAGATTCGGTTTCTTTTACCATTTCTACCCCAGTTAATAGAGTGCTCACCATCACAGTCATAAAAACCATCTATATCCAGATTTTTCTCATCGAATTCAACCTCCAGCCTGATTCTACTCGTGCTTTCATCGAGTGAAATTTCAAGCAGGTCATTTAACTGACCATCATTGATGGAGTAAGTGACCTTAACTGAAACCTCATCTTGATTACCATTACTCACTGTAATTTTATCAACCAATTCGGCATCTATATCTACTCGTTTGTTTCCAAAACTTACCGTCTTTTCGAAAACTTCAGTTTGAGCCAGGCTTATTGTGCAAAGCAGAGTCAGGCAAAGGGTGGATAGCGCTTTCATTCTAATTTTTTCTTAAGAAAATGTTTCCAAACTCCGACTCTACTCTCAATGATTCCGAGCCTCCATTTTCCTTGAGTTCAGCTATCATTTGCTTACCCATCATATCGTTGCCCTTCACCGACAGCTTGCTATCCAGGTTGGCGAAAATTTGCCCCCAGCTGGTTGAAACGTTCAAGTCTTTAATGTTTCGCTCAATCACTTTGATATCGGCACCTCCAAATTTGGCCAGTACTTCAATTTCTTTGGGCAGACTCTGTACTTCAACCATGCCATACTTAGCATTGACTTGAACTACTGCTGATTTCGGAAGGGTAATTTCCAACTCAATATCAATCTTGGTTCCGTATGTGTAATTCCCATTTCCTTTACCAATGGTGATTGATTTGCCATCTCTATTTACCGTAATCGATTCTTCGTCATCGTCATCATCAGACACCATAATGTAATTGCCGTTATGCTTGTCGATATCCTTCAAATGAGAAGAAATAATTAAACCCTTCGACCCACGCTTGTCTTCAATGGTGAAGTCTTCGGTGTTTTCTTTGCCATTGATAAAAACTCTGGCCTTGACTAGAACTTCCTGCTTTTCCCAAGTATTGATTTTAACTAGCTCCGGATATTCGAAATCCAGCGTAAGTTTATCTTCCTTGTTTAATTGATACGATTTTTCGAAGGTGCTTTGTGCTTCAAGGCCTGAGCTCATCAATAGCACTAGAAGGAGAGTGATTGTTTGTTTCATGATAATTGAGTTAAGATGAAAAAGCCCCAGCGTTGACCTGCACTGGGGCTTTTGGTTTTACTTCTTTCTTAGATAAACATTATCATAAGCAGCTTTAATCTCTAATTCAACTCCACCACCATTCAGGGTTCCTTGAATAGTTGAGCTAATTTTTCTCATATCATCGCTCTTAGGGAACTCAATATTCATGTCTGAATAGGCCTCACCATAAGGAGTTTTAACTACAATATTGGCCTTGGTATTCGCTGGAAGGGTTACATCCACATCGCCATATACTGAAACCAAAGATGTTGGACCTGTTTGGCTCAAAGCAGAGAATGTAGCATCCAAATCTCCGTAAACTGTGTTAACCAAAGCCGGGCCAGTCACATTTTCGATAACCACATCATTGTGTCTGGCAGATATTTCCAATTCAGAAGATACTCCAACCACTACTATCCTTTCTCCTTCATACTGACCAGTGTGTTCAATTTG
>JABXIP010000493.1 GCA_013373005.1 Cytophagia bacterium
AGGCCTTCCGAAAGTGTTTTATTCATTTTCCAGTTTCCTGCAATTATCTTCTTTCTCATGATTTTCTAGTTTGTGCCCAAAGATAGGAGACTTGAAAAAATATGTGGTGAGACTAGACTTAAAATTAGCACTGACAAGTAATTGCCTATCTCCGATATGTCACATATTGATTACATTTCGTTAATTGTGTTACCTATGAGAAAGTTCTTGCACACCCTATCAGTAGTTGGCATTGCCATGCTATCTCTTCATTCCTGCTCCAAGGATGATGGCCCTACTGCTCCGGTTGACATTGATAAAGGCCCGGGAGGGAGTACCGTTCCATACATTAGTATCAACACCAACGGAAATAACGTTGTCGATGAGCCCAAGGTGCCGGCAGAGATGTTCATTTTTCAGAATCAACAAGAAATTTTCTCCAGTGGAATTGGTATTGAATTTAGAGGCTCAACTTCGCAAAGGCTCTTTCCTAAGAAGTCTTATGGTATAGAGCTTTGGGACCAAAATGGTGCCGATTACTCTGCCGATATCTTCGGCATGGGTACTGAAGAAGACTGGATTTTATATGGGCCTTACAGTGATAAGACTTTGTTGAGAAATGTGCTCATCTACGAAATTTCCAATGAAATTGGTCAATACGCTCCGAAAACACAGATCGTAGAGATGAGCATGAATGGAAATTATACTGGCGTTTTCATTTTTATGGAAAAGATAAAGCGTGATGGGGATAGGTTGGACATTGAAAAGCTGGAACCTACCATGACTGCCAGTTCGGTGATTTCCGGAGGCTATATTTTGAAGATCGACAAAACCAGCGGTGATAACAATAACTCCGATTGGGCCGGAGATTCGCAGTATACTTCAAGCCTTGGGTTCAGGTCTAAGTATGGAGCTTACGGCAATGAACTTACCTATGCCGCTTATGGTGACAAAAGAGGAGAGGAAACTTACTTTTTGTACGAGGAGCCGGACCATGATGATATCAACAGTGCACAGAAAAGTTACATTCAGCAATACATCTCAGATTTTGAGGAGGCGCTGATCAATGAAGATTTCTCCGGTTCTACCCGGGCTTATGCCGAGTATATTGATGTTCAGAGCTTTGTGGATTTTTTCATTTTGAATGAAATAAGTGCCAACCCCGATGCTTATCGCCTGAGCACTTTTATGCACAAGGATAGAGACCAAAAACTGAAAATGGGACCTATTTGGGATTTCAATATCGCTTTTGGCAACGATGGGCGAAGCGCTACCAATACCTGGATTTACCAATACAATCAATCCAATCCAGGAGACCTTTGGCTGGTGCATTTCTGGTGGACCAAGCTTTTACAAGATCCGCAGTTCAGGCATCAGGTGAAGCTGCGTTGGGATGGTTTAAAAGCTAATGTCTTGAGTAGCGCTAGTATCAACAATAAGATTGATGAGTGGGTAACTTATTTAGAATCTAACCAAGCGACAACCCGCAACTTCGACAGGTGGGATGTTATTGGCGAAACCTTGCCTTTCAACAGCTTTGTAGGCAATTCATACCAAGAGGAGGTCGATTATGTGAAGGGCTGGATTGCCGATCGCATTAGCTGGATGGACAGCCAAATGACTTCCTGGTAACTAAAACGAATAGGTATATTTAAAAGAGAGGATGTGTGCCACTTCTCGAATGGCCAGGCCTAATGAGAGGTCGATCATATAGTCAATGCCAAACTCACCAAACTGGTCGTAATCTCGCTCTGTGCCAATACCGAATCTGATGGATTTATTGGTGTTCACCAAGTCGTTATCTATGGGTTGAAAGTATTCAACTGAAAATTCGGGATCGTACTTCCAGTCTTTGATTTTATACTGGGTGTTCAGTTTGTAGCGAAGGAATTTTTCAGGAACATCACCTTCATTCTTCTTAACTCCCATTTGATTTCTATGCTGGAACAGCAGCCTGTGTTTGAATTCAAACTGACCTGATTCATGTTCAAACTTTCCGCCAATCTGAAAACGAATTAGATTTTCATATCCCTGAGTATCGCCAGAATTATCATTCCTTCTGATAAATCGAGGGACAAAAACAAGGTCCAGGTTTTTGCTGGCCTTGAAGTTGATTTCCGCTTCAGTATGATAGTTTTTTACGGCACCTACATTTTCATCGAATCGAATTTGCTCTTCGAAATCGAGACGCCATTTTTCTCCTAAGTCTACCTTTCCTCCCATTTTCAACCACAGCTCAAAGTCGCTGTCAGTTTGGGCCTTTAAAATACTTGCCCAAGAGAACAGAATACAAAACAATAAGAAAACCCTCTTCATTGCGCTACTTGATAGAAAATGGTGATGGTGGCCATCTGATTGGCGAAATCAACTTTTTGAACTTTTACCTCGGTGACGTTCAAACCCGTCTTTTGGTTGAGATCTGCCAACATCTGCTGATAGTTCTCGGGCTTGATGTTTTCAAGTTCGCTGTAAACGATGGTGCGTTGCTCTATTTTTCCCTTGGAAAGCACCAGTTTTTCTATGAAGTAGATGGCGCCAACTATGGCTGAATTTGCTCCTAGAATTTCAATTAGGCTCATGCTGGTATTCACAAGGGCATTGATAACGGAAACACCAATAACTACAAACAGATAGGTCATTTCCTTGATTTCTACCTGCTGCGTTCGGTATCGTATTATGCCGAAAATGGCAAATAGGCCTAGGGCCATACCAATGTCCAGGCTGAATTTTTTAAGGGTAAAACAGAGGAAGAATAATACAATACTCACCATGTAATAGGTGAAAACATATTCTGTGCGTCTTGTGTATCGATAGTAGAGTAATCGGATGATGATGCTAATGAATACCAGATTGATGGCGAAGTAAACCAACATGTCGAGAAAGTCATTGCTGTAGATTTTAATATCAGGAAATTCCATAGGTAATAGGCTTGTGTACAAGATAACGTTTAAAACAACGTAAAGTACCCTTTGCAACGAATAGAGGGTACATAACTCAACTTTTGGCGAAAAAGCAGGAAGGTCGGTTTCAATTATATAAATTCAGCCATGCATTTAACCTTGACTAATCTCTGTAAAGTTGTTTTTCAACTGTTGATTCTTCTTTTAATCTCCTTGCCAACGCATGCTCAAACTGAGCTGGAAAAAGATAGCCTCTCTAAAATGGATTGGTTCTCAGAAGCCAAATTGGGCATTTTCATTCACTGGGGTTTGTATGCAGTGAATGGAATAGATGAATCGTGGAGCTTCTACAACGGATACATTTCTCACGAAGATTACCTAAAGCAAACGGCAGGGTTTGGAGCCGAGAATTATGATCCAAAAGCTTGGGCAAAACTCATTAAGGAAAGTGGGGCAAAATATGCTGTAATTACCTCTAAGCACCATGATGGCTTTGCGCTTTGGGACACTCAATTTGGCAACTTAAATGCAGTGGATAATTCGAAAGCACAAAGAGATGTGCTCACTCCTTTTACCAAGGCCGTTAGAAAGGAAGGGTTGAAGCTGGGTATTTACTATTCGCTTCCCGATTGGTCTAGTGATTTATACACTCACTTTACAACCACAGACATGCGTTATAAAATTGCCGATGAGCCAGAGCGTTGGCAAAAATTTAAGGACTACTATCAAGGTCAGATTGACGAGCTTTCTAAAACCTACAAACCTGATCTTTGGTGGTTTGATGGCGACTGGGAGCATTCTGCTGAAGAGTGGAAAGCAGCTAAGGTTAGAGCCAGATTGCTTACCGACAATTCTAAAACCATCATCAACTCTCGCCTACCCAAAAATGGAGACTATGGAACCCCGGAACAGGGCGTGCCACTGACGAAACCTGAAGAGACATTCTGGGAGCTTTGTATGACCATGAACGATTCCTGGGGCTTTCAGCACAATGACCACAATTACAAAACGCCTAACCAGATCATCAGAATCTTTATCGATTGCCTAAGAATGGGGGGTAATCTGTTGCTTGACATTGGACCTAAAGCCGATGGCACCATTCCTGAAGAGCAAGTTGAAATACTCAAAGAGTTAGGTCGATGGACAGAAAAACATTCGGAAGCTATTTATGGCACACAAGCAGGTATTCCTACAGATTACTATTATGGAGCCTCAACGCTGAGCAAGGACAGAAAAACGCTTTATCTCTTTGTTCCTCATAAACCGAATGGCCCATTAGTAGTTCGTGGCCTTAAGAATAAAGTGAACAGAATCCGTGTGGTGGGTAACGGTACTAAGCTAAGTCAGCAAATACATAATAAGCCTTATTGGAGTGCAAAACCAGGTATTCTCTATATTGATGTACCTGAATCTACCCTCGATGAGCAGGTGACCGTAATTGCGCTTTTATTGGATGGAGAGATTGAGTTGGAAGGGAAATAGCTTATCTAACTCATTCTGTTTTGGTAAAGACTAGTTGTCCTTTACTTTTCTGGCGACCGAATCATAATATTCTTGACTTAGAACTTCAGTCCAAGTAGTCGGTTGAGTTCCACCATAGATTGCAAGGTAAGTGACATCATTTTCTTTAGATGAAGAATGCCAATGCTCAACATTTTTATCACATTTAATGACATCACCGACTTTCATGAGTATAGGCTCTTTTCCTCTTTCCTGATAATAGCCAACTCCTTCTACCACAATGAGAACTTGTGGAGTTTCATGTTTATGCCAATCAAGTGTAGAGTTAGCCTTAAAAGTGGCTTTGGTAATGTTGAAACCTAAATCTCCTTGAGCCTGAAGTAGACTGTTTAACCATGCTTCTCCTAAATAGTGAGTATTAGGAGCCTTTGTCCCCATGTCTAAATAGGATGATACCGAATAGTTGCTGGTTTGAGAGAAGGCAACAAGTGAGGTAAAGAGCAATATGATGGTGATTAAATTTCTCATGGCGGATATGGTATTAGTCAATCAAATCTAAAAAATTCATATAAATGAAATAATCTAATCGATTAGAGTCTGCTAGTGTGCTAGTTTGAGACAAAGTGCTTTCCAAACCAAACTAGAATAGATTAATAAAAGGAAGACGGGTGCTCCTCCTCTTGTCCCGATAGCCATCGGGACGAACCAAGGACTGAACTCTCCAAAACAAAAAAAGCCGGCTAATTGCCAGCTTTTATGCTCCTCCTCTTGGGCTCGAACCAAGGACCCTTTGATTAACAGTCAAATGCTCTAACCAACTGAGCTAAGGAGGAATGTTTCTTTTACCAACTGTCCCGATAGCTATCGGGAAAGGTGGAATTTTATCCTTTATCCAGATCGTTTTCCGAATGGGTGTGCAATATTAGTAGATGCAAAAATATAAACCAAAATCTTTTCAGAGATTTTGCCCTAACTAAATAGAAATAATGTCGAAATACACCACAATGTAAATAATAGCGAACACTGTGAGAAAAATTAGGCCCGCAATAGCCAGGTTTTTAAGCCATGGTTTAGGTTTAAATTCGGCACTGATTTGGTCTGACATAATCACTTTATAGTTGATATAGGCAAATACAGGTGCTATAACAAAAGACAGTGTAGTGGCCAGATCAACCAAGTCTTTAAGATTTGAGGCCAACAAAAGAATAAAAACAAAAGAAACTCCCGCCACCACAATCATCATAACAGTGTAGAGTGTTCTAATTCCGGCATTTTTAAAGAATATTAGTCTTATCGTCTCTCCCATAGCACGCCCAAAACCATCGACTACGGTGATTGTGGTACTGAACATGGTAGAAAAGGCCGCAATGGCTATAATTACATAGGCCCAGTTTCCAATGGCGCTGGTATAAAGTTTCACTACCTGATCTGAGAAT
>JABXIP010000498.1 GCA_013373005.1 Cytophagia bacterium
AAATGGTGGGTAAGCAGGTGACTATTGTGGCTAACCTTGCGCCTAGACCAATGATGGGCACAGTTTCAGAAGGTATGATTTTGATGGCCGAAGATGCTGAAGGAAATCTTCGACTTATTCAGCCAAATGAGAACGTAAACCCTGGTTCTACCGTAAACTAGGTTAGGGTTTAGGTTCAATATCCACCCCCTAACCCCCGCCAGCGGGGGACAATGAACCCTATGAACTGGTAGATGGCACGAATGTCCTCCTTAGGAGGAGGTGCCCGAAGGGCGGAGGAGGAAACATTGAACCGTGAACTAAAAACATTTTCATGAAAATCAATGCGCAACGCCTACTGGAAAACCTTGATCGCTATGCTCAGATAGGGAAAAAAGGAAGGATTGGCGTTGAGCGAATAGCTCTCTCAAAAGAAGACAAACAAGCCCGTGATTTATTGAAAAGCCAAATGATTGATGCAGGACTCTCAGTCCATATCGATCGCTTGGGCAATATGATAGGAATCAGAAAGGGCAAGACAGATTCAAACCCTATTGCTTTTGGTTCTCACCTAGATACGGTCTATTCCGGAGGTAGGTACGATGGAGCTTTGGGTGTTTTAGCCGGACTAGAACTAATACAGACCCTTAACGATACCAATACCATTACCGACAAGCCTTTGGCTTTGGTCAATTTTACCAATGAGGAGGGTGTGCGATTCGCTCCGGACATGATGGGCAGTCATGTCTATGCAGGAATGGCTGACTTAGAGGAAATTCTCAATGCTCCGGCTTATGACAATCCTAATGAGAGTGTGGGGAGTTGCTTGCATGCCATAGGCTATAATGGAGACATGGAACCAGGAGCCATTTCATTCGATGCTTTCTTTGAGCTTCATATAGAGCAGGGTCCGGTTTTGGAACTAGAGCAGATTAACATTGGAGTTGTTGAGCAAGTTCAAGGTATTTACTGGACGCGGTATACCATTAAGGGAGAAGCCAACCATGCGGGTACAACTCCTGTTTACTATCGCAAAGATGCTGGTTATGCAGCAGCTAAAATTCAAAAGTACGTGGGTGATTATACTCGCAAACGCAACGGATCAGTGCTCACCACTGTGGGTTCGGTGAAATTTAGCCCGGATGCCATTAATATTGTCCCTGAACTAGCAGAGTTTACACTTGATGTTCGTAGTACTGATGAATCCTTCTTAAAAAAGGCTCAGAAGAAGATTGATGACTATGTAGTTAAAGTGGTGGAGAAAGATGAGCTAAGTTTCGAGAGAGAGGAGATGGTTCGTTTCGGCCCGGTGCGTTTTCCTTTTACCATGACGGACACTGTTCAAACTGCCACTAAATCATTAGGATTAAGCTACAAAAGAATGCCAAGTGGGGCTGGTCACGATGCTCAAATGATGGCTCATTTCTGTCCATCTACTATGATTTTCATCCCTAGTGTTAAGGGGATCAGCCACAATGTGGAGGAATACTCTCACGATCACGATGTAGAAAATGGAGCGAATGTGTTGCTGGCAGCTGTGCTTGGGAGATCAGTAGCTAGGTAATTTGGAAATTGGTCATTAGTCATTGATTCCTGATAACTGTGCCTTAGTGAGTGGCATGTCTGTGGTGATTGTATGAGTCGTTCAAAACCATAAGTCCTGAGATTACATACCAGGTGAGTAGTCCCATGAACATGAATAGAAAAACCGTGTGGTTCATTAACCAATCATCAAGAAAGATATCGGTTAATGATATGATAATCAGAGAACTTGAAATGATGGTATTACTTCTACTGACTACATAAATATTTGATAGAGGATTCTTACCTCTAAGTCGAAAAAGAAAGGAAGCACTAATGGCAAATACCGAAACTATTGTTAAGAACATGTATAGCTTTAGAATAGTAGATGGACTGGTTCCTATATTACCCAAAGCAACTAGTATGGATAAAGAGGCAATTAAGCCCAAGGCTTTTACAGCCTTCAGTTTGAGCATTTCACCCAAGGTGTCTTTCAATGTTTTAAGGTGCTCATATTTAAGCTTTTGACGCTGTAGCTTTTGTGGGTTCACCTCGCTGCATACTTGCGCTAAAGCATCGGCAAAATTCACCTCACGGAACTCCATTTGCTCTTCAACGGCACATACCATATGATCGAGCAGTTCGTCTTTAATTTCATCGTACCAGATGTTCTGCATACTGATCCACTCACGGATATGTTCTATTTGGTAATGTGCTAGTTTCATAAGGTTCCCAGTTTAGGATTCAATACTTTTTGCAGGCTTAGGATAAACTCTTCCAATTCGCTGACTTTAGCTTTAGCTTCTGCGTTGCCTTCTTTAGTCAATGAATAGTATTTGCGCACCCGGCCATCTACCAATTGGGTTTCTGTGGTGAGGTAACCTTCTGCTTCTAACTTATGGAGGGTGGGATAGAGGGCTCCTTCTGTGATCTTGAATTCACCGGCTGTAAGCTCCTTGACTTTTTGCGTGATCTCATAGCCATACATTTTTTCCTGCTCTTCTAATAAGCGTAAGACGATGATGGCTAAGCTTCCTTTCAGTAGTTTACTTGAAGACATGTACAAGTATACCTAATTTTCTTATACATAAGAAAATTAGGTATACTTTTTTGTTTCAAGTTCATGGTTTCAAGTTCGATGTGTAAGACATACATACGGTCTACATTGAACATCAAACCTCAAACTTTGAACTGTCTAATCATTGTATTCTGTCATTGTACGGCTAATGCCAATGGTACAGAAGCCGAAGATCATATCAATAGCCTTGTCCATCATAAAGGGAAGCTCGTCAAACTCTTTTTGGGTGAATTTGCTTAGCACATAATCTACCTGGCGGCCTTTGGGGAAGTCATCACCAATGCCCATTCTAAGTCTCGGATAGTTTTGTCCGCCTGTTAAGTCTTCTATGTTTTTCAGTCCATTGTGGCCTGCGCTAGAGCCTTTCGCCCTCATTCTTACTTTACCAAAGGGGATAGCAATTTCATCTACTACGACAAGACAGTTTTCTTTCGGTACGCTCAGTTCGTTCATCCAATGGCGCATGGCTTTGCCGCTCAGGTTCATGTAGGTAGTAGGCTTGATCAGATGAAGTGTCCTGCCTTTGTGCTTTATTTCCGTATGATAGGCCAATCGGGACATTTCAAAAGCTGCACCTTTCTGGTCTGCCAATCGGTCTAAGGTAAGAAAGCCAATGTTGTGACGGGTAAGCTCATATTCAGGGCCTATATTGCCAAGTCCGATGATTAGGTATTTCATGAAATCCTAGTTTCAGGTTTGAAGTTCAATGTTCAAATTAAGTAGTCAATCTCAAGACTTTAAACTTTGAACACATATAAATAAAAAATCCTGCCCATTGCTGAGCAGGATTATCTTTTTAAGCTTTTATCTGAATTATTCAGCAGCAGGTGCTTCACCAGCTTCTTCCGCTTCAGCAGCAGCTTCTTCTGCTTCAAGTTCAGCAGCAGATTTACCTCTTAGCGCTCTTGGAATAGCTACGTTTACAACTGTAACAAGTGGGCTGGTTAGGAATTCGAAATCTGCAGTTGGCAATTCACCAACTTTGATAGCCTTACCAATTCTTAAGTTAGTTACGTCAATTTCGATCACTTCAGGCATGTTCTTAGGCAATGCCTTAACTGATAATCTTGGGTTCTTAACGATAAGTGTACCACCATTTTTCACACCAACAGCATTACCAGTAGCTCTAACCGGAATGTTCATCTTAATTGGTGTTCCTCTGAATAATTGTAGTAAGTCTACGTGCAACAAAGCCTCGCTTACCGGATGCCACTGAGTTTCCTGAACAATCGCCTCGAATACTTCTCCTTCAATGTTCAACTTTAGGAAACATGCTTCCGGAGTGTAAAGTACAGGACGGAACTGAATTGCAGGAGCATAGAAATGCACTTGCTCTTCACCACCATATAATACACCGGGTACGTTACCTTCAGCTCTAAGCTTGTTGGATTCAGATTTTCCGAGATTTGCTCTTTTAAACCCTATAATCTCTACTGTTCTCATTGTATATAATTGTTAAATAAATAATTGACTAATTGAACCATCCGTGGTAATGTTTTTAATGGCCTTCGCGAAAAGCTCTGCTACGGTCAATACACGGATTTTAGATGATGTCTGTGCCAACGGAATCGTGTCAGTCACAACCAATTCATCCAATACTGAATTTTCTATGTTTTCGTAGGCTTTGCCTGAAAGCACAGGGTGCGTACACACCGCTCTTACAGACTTGGCACCTTCGTCCATGGCAATTTTGGCTGCTTTGCAAAGTGTTCCTCCGGTATCGACAAGGTCATCTACCAAAATCACGTTTTTGCCTTCAACGCTACCAATAATTCTCATTTCGGCCACTTCGTTTGGTCTCTTACGGTGCTTATCAATAACCACCATTTCCGCATTGAAGTGCTGAGCATATTCTCTGGTTCTTTTTACACCACCTACGTCAGGTGAGGCAAAAAGCAGATCATCCATATTAAGACTTCTTAAGTAAGGCACGAAGATGGCAGAACCATCGAGGTGATCTACAGGAATATCGAAGAAGCCTTGAATTTGGCCTGCGTGTAAATCGCAAGTCATAATTCGATCGGCACCTGCAGCGGTAAGAATATTGGCCACTAATTTTGCTCCAATAGCAATCCTAGGCTTGTCTTTTCTATCCTGACGGGCATAGCCGAAATAAGGAAGTACTGCAATAATCTTGTAAGCGCTGGCTCTTTTGGCCGCATCAATCATTAGGCAAAGCTCCAGCAGGTTTTCTGCAGGGGCCATAGTAGATTGAATGAGGAATACATTAGCGCCACGAATAGACTCAGTGTAATAGGGGGCCATTTCACCATCGGAGAATGTTTGCAATTTGATTCCGCCTAAACCCTGTCCGAAGAATTCTCCAATCTTCTTTCCGAGGTCTGCTGAACCGTTTCCCGCAAATATTTTATGTTCTCTGGTGATATTTCCCATATTCGAATTTTTCGAGCTGCAAAGGTAGGAATTTAATAAATAAAAATAAGAGTAGGTGAGAATATTTGTAATAGCTCAGAAGCCTTGGTTTTCAGTAGGTATGGGACTTATGTGGTATAGGTTACAAATCTCCATATTACAAGTTGTAAATTGCCGCAATTAATCCTAAGTATATGGAGAAACTAGAACTAAGCCGAACAGACGAATTAGCCATAGAGCGAACTCGATTGGCCAACGAAAGAACCTTTCTCGCTTACTTCAGAACTTTTATAGTGTTTCTTAGCTCAGGCTTTGCCATTCTTAAGCTTAGTGCATTGGAAGAGATTACGACAGTGGGCTATATGTTGGTGGTCATAGCTCCACTGCTATTTATAGTAGGGCTTTTCAGGTTTCTCTATGTAAGAAAGCAGATAAGGAAACATTACTACACATAACCTTAACTATCTGCTTTTGAGCAAGGCTATATAATAATTCGGGTCAACTGAAAGTTCGGTGCCAGATACCGCCACATTCGCCCATCTAGTGGAAGGTGTAATGCGCATAGATTTACCTGCAACCTCAACATCAACCGGCATTTTGAAGGAGCCAATCGCA
>JABXIP010000115.1 GCA_013373005.1 Cytophagia bacterium
CCATTGTGGAAATGTCCTCAGTAGGATCACCATCAACGGCAACGATATCTGCTAGCTTACCAGCTTCAATAGAACCTACTGAATCGTAAATCCTCAACAGCTCAGCTGTGGTTTTAGTAGCTGACTGAATAGACTCCATTGGCTTCATTCCGGCTTCAACCATATAAATGAATTCCTTGCCATTATCGCCATGAGGAAAAACTCCGGCATCGGTGCCAAAGGCAATTTTCACCCCTCTGGCATAAGCCTTGCCGAAAGTAGTTTGAATCTGCGGTCCGACAGCCAATGCCTTAGGAACTACTATTGGAGGAAAGAATCCTGGAATAGCAGCCTTCTCCACCACATACTTTCCGGCAGAGATGGTAGGCACATAATAGGTACCCATTTCCTTCATCAGGTCCATGGTTCTTTCACTCATAAATGTGCCATGCTCAATGGAGTTAATTCCAGCTTTAACCGCTCGGTACATCCCTTCATCACCATGAGCGTGAGCTGCAGTTACAAAACCATATTCTTTAGCGGTTTCTACAATTCCTTTCAGTTCATCTTCTTGAAATTGAGGCCCCATGCCATCTTTAGCTACGGAAAGCACACCCCCGGTGGCAGTGATTTTAATTACATCAGCTCCATTTTTATATCTCTGACGAACAGCCTTTCTGGCTTCTTCAAAACTATTTACGACTCCATCTTCAGGACCCGGATTTCCCATTAAGTGCAGACTAGCTCCATTGGTAGGGTCTGCATGGCCTCCGGTTGTGGCAATAGACTTTTCGGCAGTGTAAACACGCGGCCCTTTTATCTTCCCTGCATTGATGGCCTTCTTTAAAGCCACATTTACTCCGCTTCCTCCTAAATCTCTTACCGTTGTGAATCCAGCCATCAAGGTTCTTTCAGCATACACTTGAGCATCATAGGCTATATCCGCAGGGTTCAACGTGAAACCTTCAATCTGGCTTCTAGGAGAACTTTCTGACTCCAAGTGCACATGCATATCCATGAGGCCCGGCAGAACGGTTTTATCCTTTAGATCGATAACCGTTTCTCCACTTTTGGCTCTGGTATATCCCCTGTCTACAGAAACAATTTTATCGCCCTCAACTACAATAGTCATTTCTGTCAAAACCTGACCAGAGTTAACATCAATCAGTTTTCCGCATTGAATAAGTTGTCTTTGTGCGAACGAAATTGAAGTGCAAAAAAGAATTAGGATAAGAGTGAGTAATTGTCTCATAAGGTTCAAGGTTTGAAAGCTAAATATAGGGATAAGGTTGAGAAATTACTTTCGAATCAACCGGGCAAGATATTGGTCGTTTTCCTGATGAAGTATGTAAGTATGCCAGCCCAAAGCATCAGCCCTCTCGGCCAAGGTGTCCATATCAATATACACCCAGTCAAACCACTCGCCTTTCGTTCCATTGTATTCATACTGAAAACTAACTTCACCATAATATTTGTTGGAGGGTTTTTCACCCTCATAGAGATATGAAATATCACTACTATCTAATATAATTTGGCCCTCTTTGGAGAGTAGATCATCAGCTTTTTTTAGAAAGGAATCCAAACCGCTTAGTTTACCAATAAACCCAAGCCCGTTCATCAGACACAATAGCGTATCGAATTTCTCACCCTCGAGTTTAAAATAATCAGCCTGCTTAACCTGTTTCAACCCTGAATCATTCATAATGGCCACAGCTTCAGGCGCGGTATCAATAGCCATGATATCGTTACCGAACCCTTGAAGAACAAGCGCATGACAACCTGTTCCGGCTCCAACATCCAGTATTCTTCCCTCACAAACCGAAAGAGCCATCTTTTCAAGATAAGGCATTTCGTCATAAGACCTAAAAAAATACCAAAGTGGCATTTCTTCTGGTTCACCATAAGAAGTATTCAACCATAAACCCTCTTCGGTTTTACCCGTGTAAAAATCTTTCAGTGCCTGGCTATACGGATCCATCATCATGGGCTCAAACTTAGTGAATTTAGAACACACGCAAATCAGAATATTATTCGGTTGAGCGCTCCATAACCCAAAGCATCCACCTACGATAAACACTATTGACAATCGATTCACTGGATGACCCTCTATCAAACTCTACTTTTTACAATTATCAGAATTACAGGCAGTTACATGAACGGTTACCGCTTAAACCGAATATCGGCCGATTTGATAAATGTGACACTCGGCCAGTGTAACAATTACCTTTTTTTGTGGGTTTTAAATTTTGCAAGAACCTTAAGAATGAAGAAACTGCTAATACTAATATTTGCATGCTTTGGTGTGAATGAACTAATAAGTCAGGAAGGAAAAAAGACCTTTCAGGCTGTTCGTACTTCAGAAAACATCAAAATAGATGGAATATTTGATGAAGCAATCTGGCAAAGCGCTCCAGTACAATCGGACTTCATTCAAAGACGCCCAAGCCCTGGTGAACCTTCCCAAAGAAAAACGGAAGTAAGACTGATTTATGACGATGAGGCTCTTTATGTAGCGGCTAAAATCTATGAAGATAAAGAGAATGTCTTCAATATTCTCACCAACAGAGACGACACAGGATCTTCTGACTACTTTGGAATTTCAATAGACCCTTTTAATGCCGGCTTGAACGGTGTTGGCCTCTTTGTTACGGTAGCAGGCGTGCAATTCGATGCATTATATTCCAATGGTGGGAATGAGTTTCTATGGAGAAATGATAGAGATTGGAATGCCGTATGGCTGTCGAACACTAAAGTCAATGAAGACCACTGGACGGCAGAGTTTAAGATTCCTTATGCTGTACTGAGGTTCAACTCAAAAGATGTTCAAAACTGGGGAATCAACTTCATGAGAAAATCTTCAACTCTAAACGAAGATTCCTTTTGGAACCCAATAGACCCTGAAATAAATGGTTATTTGAACCAGTCTGGTTTGGTTACAAATCTGGAAAATATTGAAACCCCAACAAGACTATTCTTCTATCCTTATGTGTCTACTGTAATCAGCCGCTCAACCGCCACCGGTTTTGTAGATCCACAATTCAATGGGGGAATGGACATTAAATATGGTATCAATGACGCATTTACCTTAGACGCCACTTTAATTCCCGACTTCAGCGGAGTTCGTTCAGACAACCAGGTGTTAAACCTTTCCCCTTTTGAAGTTCGCTTCGATGAAAACAGACAGTTCTTTACTGAAGGTGTTGAATTGTTTAACAAAGCAGGCTTATTCTACTCTAGAAGAATTGGAGGAACGTTTGGAAACCTCACTGAAGAATTGGGAGACCATGATGAAATAGTTATTTCACCACAAGCTGCACAACTCATTAATGCCTCTAAAATTACTGGTAGGACGAATAGCGGATTGGGTATAGGCTTCTTCAACGCCATAACCGACCGCACTTATGTGACGGTTGAAAATACCGAAACCGGTGAACTCAGAGACATTGAAGCCGATCCCTTGACCAACTTTAACGTGATTGTTCTTGATCAAAACCTGAAAAACAACTCTAGTGTAACCCTAACCAATACCAATGTAACTCGGGGTAAGAATGCTGATGACGCCAATGTAACGGGTCTAAACTTCAATATGAATGACAAGAGTTTGACTTGGAGGCTTAATGGTTTTTATGCTTACAG